>NZ_JBFUGT010000307.1:0-7583 GCF_056402775.1 Rhodococcus sp. P3_B8 | reverse complement strand
CCCTCCACCCCAGCACCGAACGGATTCGCCACGAACCGATCCGCCGTCAAATCCGGCCGCCCCTGATGCCCCCGCGCCAACTGCACCCCCCCGAGTTTCGACACCCCCGACCCCCCCACCGGCCCCACCCGCAACCGCCCGTCGAGCACGTAGACCTGCGTATTCCACACCGGCACCCCGATCGGCACCACCGTCCGATCCGCCCCCGTGACCTCGTGGAACGTCACATCCACCGACGCCTCCGTCGGACCGTACAGATTGTGGATCCGGGTGCCTGGCACCAACGCCTGCATCCTCGATGCCGTCTGTGCGGGCAATGCCTCCCCCGAGGCGAACACCCGCCGCAGGCTCGTGCATCGCGTCGCTGCCGGTTCCGCGGTGAACACGGCCAACATCGAGGGGACGAAATGCACCGTCGTGACATCATTCTCGACGATCGCGTTCACCAAATATTCCGGGTCACGGTGCCCGTCCGGCTCCGCGATCACCAACCGCGCACCGACGATCAACGGCCAGAACAACTCCCACACCGACACATCGAACGTCACCGGCGTCTTCTGCAGGATCACGTCCTCCGACGTCAACGGGTACCGATCCTGCATCCACAACAACCGATTCACCACACCCTCGTGCGGMACCGCCACCCCCTTCGGCCGACCCGTCGACCCCGACGTRAAGATCACATACGCCGGATYMKCMGGACGCAACGGCGCACGCCGCTCCYCATCCCCCACCGGAGAATCCGAGAAMCCCGACACATCCAGGGYGTCCAACTCCACCACCCGCACACCCGCAGGCACCMCCACCCGATCCGAAGACATCGTCAACACCAACACCGGRTCCGCAATCCCCACCACAAAACCCACCCGCTCGGCAGGCAGATCCGGATCTATCGGCACATACGCCCCACCCGCCTTCACCACCGCGTACAACCCCACCAGCAAATCCACCGAACGACGCACCGCCACACCCACCGACGACTCCGGACCCACCCCCGCCCCGATCAGGAACCGCGCCAACCGATTCACCCGCGCATCGAACTCCCCATACGACAACACCACATCCCCACACACCACCGCCGGCACATCAGGCGTACGCGCCACCTGCGCGTCGAGCAGGTCGGCAAGGGTGGTGCGCGGCACCGGGTGACCCGTCGCATTCCACGAACCCACCACCAACGCCCGCTCACCCGGCCCCAGAACCTCCACATCACCGGCCGCGGTGTCCACGTCGCCGGCGATCGTCACCAGAATCCGGACGAGGCGGTCGGCGAGCGCTGCGGCATCGTCCCGGTCGACGGCTCCCGGCTGGTAGCGCAGACTCAATCGCAGCCGTGGTTCGAGGATCGACAGCAGAGTGAGCGGATAGTGCGTGGCGTCGCGGGCATCGAGACCGGTCACCCGCATGCCCCCGATGTCGGTGTTCTCGTCCAGTCCGGACGTGTCGATCGGGAACGACTCGAACACCGACAGCGTGTCGAACAGATTGCCCACACCCACCCGCGACTGAATCTCGCCGAGGCCGAGGTGATGGTGGTCGAGTAGGGACGTCTGCTCGTCCTGCAGGCGGACGAGTAGCCGCCCGACGCTCTCGTCCGGGTCCACCCGCACTCGCACGGGCACCGTGTTGATGAACAATCCCAGCATGTTCTCGACACCGGACAGCTGCGGTGGACGACCGGACACGGTGGCGCCGAAGACCACGTCGTCGCGGGAAAGTAACCGGGACAGCAGCATCCCCCACGCCGCCTGAATCACCGTGTTCACGGTGACACCGGCGCGCGCCGCCGCCGCCGCGAGTCCGCCGCACACCGGGGCGGGCAGTTCGACGTCGAGTTCGTGGGGCACACCGTAGAGCGCCGGGGACGCGTGGGGCGCCACCAGCGTCGGCTCCTCGACACCGTCGAGCGCTCGTTTCCAGGCCCGCGCCGACGCCTCCGCGTCCCGGGTCGCTACCCAGTCCAGATACGTGCGGTACGAGGGCGGCTCCGGCAGCCCGGCCGGGTCGCCGTCGGCGGCATAGCGAACCAGCAGTTCCCGCACCAGCAGCGGCATCGACCAGCCGTCCAGGATGATGTGATGATTCGTGACCGCCAGCACGAAGCGCTCGGGTGCGGTGTGGAACAGGGTCAGACGGAGCAGCGGCGGCCGGGCGAGGTCGAATCGGGCACTGCGGTCGTCGTCGAGGAGGCGCGCGAGTTCCGTGTCGGGGACCGACCCCTCGACGGTGAGATCCACTTCCCGCCACGGCACGTCCACCGCGTCGACCACCAGTTGCGCGGGCACCCCGTCGTCGTAGACGAACGCGGTCCGCAGGCTGGGGTGACGGGCCAACAGTCCCGCCGCGGCGGCGCGCAGCCGTCCCGCGTCGACCGCGCCCGCGAGGTCGATGCGCAGTTGCGCCGTGTAGACGTCCATCGACTCCGCGGCCAGGGACGCGTGGAACAGCAATCCCGATTGCAGCGGAGACAGCGACCACACGTCCCGCAGTCGCGGGAACCGCGCCTCCCAGCGCTCGATCTGCTGCTGGCCGGCCGATACCAGCGGAAGGTCGGACGGTGTCAACCCGCCCGCATCCGGTCGTGACAAGTGCGCGGCAAGCCCGTCGAGGGCGCGGCGCCATAGATCCGCGAACGCCGCGACCTCGGCCTCGTCGAGGACCCCGGCCGGAAAGGCGAACGACGCCCTCAACCGGGGCCCCTCGGGACCGTCGGCGACGACGGCGTCGATGTCGATCACGGACGCGACCGGCAGGTCGGGGTTGCGCGTGCCGCCGAGCGTGCTCTCCACCGGCAGCCAGTCCTCGGCCCCGTCCGTGGTGGTCACTCGACCGAGATAGTTGAAACTCACCTGCGGAGCGCGGAATCGGCGGAGGGCCTCCGACGTCTCGTCGCCCAGGTAGCGCAGCAGTCCGTAACCGATCCCGTGATCCGGGATCGCCAGCAACTGCTCCTTGACGGCCTTGACCGCTCGCCCTGCCGCGACACCACCTGCCATCGCGTCGTCGACATCGATTCCGGTGAGGTTCAACCGCGCCGGATACACGGTGGTGAACCAGCCGACGGTGCGGGACAGGTCCGCGCCGGCGACGACCTGCTCCTCGCGGCCGTGGCCCTCGAGGGTGATCAGAGCGTCCGAGACGGAGACGCCCCGATCCCGTCGCCAAGCGATCAGTGCCAGCGCGACGGCGGCGAGCAGTCCATCGCCCACACTCCCGTGGAACGCGGCCGGAAGCGTGGTGAGCAGGGCATCGGTCACCGCCGACGGCACGTCGACCGTGACGGTGCCGACGGTCGCGTCGACGTCGATCGCGGGATCCAGTGGCCGCGAACCGATCAGTGGGTCCGCGCCGTCCAGGATCTTCTCCCACGAGGCCAGTTCGCCGGCCCGGTGCCGCGCAGCGTCGGACAGGCCGTGCGACCACCGCCGCATCGACGTTCCGACTGGCGGCAGTGCCGGTGTGAGATCGGCCTGGAGTTGGCTGCACGCCGACGCGAGATCCGCGACGAGGATGCGCCACGAGACACCGTCGACCACGAGGTGGTGCACCACCACGAGCAGTCGCCCGGCGCCGTCGGGGACGTCGAACCAGACCACCCGCACCATGCGGGCCGCGGCGGGGTCCAGGTGGTCGGCCGCAGCATCGAGTTCCATGGTCGCGAGTGCGGTGAAGCCGTCTCCCGCCACCGTGTCGACCGGAACCCGGCGGACGAGTGCTTCCGCCGGCACCGCGCCCGCAGGCAACACGTCCATGCCTTCTCGGGAGACACCCGCGCGGAGCATGTCGTGCCGGTCCAGTAACGCGTCGACGGCGCGGACGAGGACCTCACGGGTGAGACCGGCGGGGGCCGCCAGCAGCAGTGCCTGCGTGAACCTGTCGAGCCGTCCGCCGCTGCGCTCGAACGTCCAGCACGCGACGGGTGTCAGCGGCAGGGGGCCGATTCCGCCGCCCGGCAGCTCGTCGAGCGCCACCGCGCCGTCGCTGTCGAATCGCGCCGACGCGGCGAGACCGGCGACCGTCCGGTGGTCGAACACGTCTCGGGGAGAAAGGGTTACACCGGCGGCTCGTGCGCGGGCCACCAACTGGATCGACATGATGCTGTCGCCGCCGAGGGCGAAGAACGAGTCGTCCACGCCCACCGAGTCCAGGCCGAGCACCTCCTCGAACAGTCCGGCGAGAAGCGCCTCGGTCTCGGTTTGCGGCGGCCGACTCTCGGAACCCGCGAAGTCGGGAGCCGGAAGCGCTGTGCGGTCGAGCTTTCCGTGCACCGTCAGCGGAAGCGATTCGAGCATCACGAGCGCCGCCGGCACCATGTACGACGCCAACCGGCCCCCGACGAAGTCGAGGACAGCCCTCGCATCGATCGTCGCACCCGGTTCAGGCACCAGGTAACCGATCAGCCGATCGCCGCCGTCCCCCTTCCACACACTCGCGACCGCGTGGGCCACGGAGTCGTGGGCGAGCAACGCCGACTCGACCTCGCCGAGTTCGATCCGGAAACCCCGGATCTTCACCTGGGAATCGGAGCGCCCGAGGTACTCCAACTGACCGTCGGGCAGCCAGCGCGCACGGTCGCCGGTGCGATACATCCGGCTTCCCGGCGGGCCGAAGGGATCGGCGACGAATCGTTCGGCGGTCAACGGGAACCGCCGGCGGTACCCGCGTGCGAGGGCGGGGCCTGCCAGATACAACTCCCCTGCGACACCGGCAGGCACCGGGTGCAGTCGCGCGTCCAGCACGACCTCGGCGAAACCGAGCGTGGGCGCGCCGATGGTGATCGGAGCCCCCGGTACCAGTTCGTCACTGATGCTCGACACGACGGTCGACTCGGTCGGCCCGTACGCGTCGAACATGCGACGGCCCGGCGCCCACCGTTCGACCAGTTCGGGTGGGCACGCCTCGCCGCCCGTCACCACACACTCGAGCGCGGTGAGACCGTCGGGGTCGACCGACGCCAGCGCCGCCGGAGTGACGAAGCAGTGCGTGACCCGCTCGGATTCCAGCAACTGCGCCAATTCGGCACCGCCGTAGACGGCCGGCGGTGCGAGCACCATCGTGGCTGCCGCGCCGACCGCCAGCAGCAGCTCGAGAACGGACGCGTCGAAGCTCGGCGATGCGAAGTGCAGCGTCCTGGATTCGGGCGTGGTGCCGAACGTCGCCCTCTCCTGTGCAGCGAAGGAGGCGAGACCACGGTGCGTGGTGACCACACCCTTGGGCGTGCCGGTCGACCCCGAGGTGTAGATGAGGTAGGCGGGATTGTCGATCCGAATCGTCGCTGTCCGCTCGCCATCGGTGATCGCCGACAACGGATAGTGCGACAGTCGATCCTCCAAGCCCGGTTCATCCAGCACCAGCCACGGCACCGTGTCCGGAAGTGCGCCGCGCTGCGCCGACCCCGTCATACCCCACACGGCACCGGAGTCGGTGAGCATGAATTCGATCCGTGCTGCCGGATGGTCCGGATCCACCGGGAGGAACGCGGCCCCCGACTTGGCCACCGCCCAGACGGCCAGGACGGATTCGACGGACCGCGGCACACACACTGCGACGACGGATTCCGGGCCGACACCGTGCTCGATCAACATGCGGGCCAGCTGGTTCGATCGCCTGTCGAGGTCCCGGTAGCGCACGACGCGCCCGTCGAAGATCAGCGCAGTGGCCTCCGGATCGTTCGCGGCCGCCTCAGCCATCAGATCCGGCAGCGTCCGTGCTTCGACTGCCGCACCGCCCGTCACCGGGGTCAGTACGGCACGCTCCAGTGGTCCGAGAATGTCGATGTCTCCGACCCGGGCGCCGGGGTCGGCCGTGACTTCTTCGAGAATGCGCACGAGCCGTTCCGCGAGGCCGAGCACCGTGTCCTCGTCGAACAGATCGGTCGCGTAGCCCAGCGCCGCGGCGATGCCGGTCGGGTTGCCGTCGGCGTCGGCGTTCTCGGCCAGTGTCAACTGCAGATCGAAGTTGACGGTGTCGATCTCGAGGTCGATGTTCCGGACCTGCAGATCCGGCAACTCCAGAGTGGGGCGCTCGATGTCCTGGAACTCCAGCATCACCTGGAAGAGCGGCGCGTACGCCGTCACCCGGGAAGGACTCAGGACTTCCACCACCCGTTCGAACGGGACCTCCGCGTGGGTGAAGGCGCCCAGATCGGTTTCTCGAACGCCGGCCAGGAACTCGGAGAAGGTGGCGCCGCCGTCGACGTGGGTGCGCAGGACGAGGGTGTTGACGAACATGCCCACCACGTCGTCGAGTTCGCGTTCGCCGCGACCGGCGATCGGCGTCCCGACGGCGATGTCGTCCGCACCGCTCACCCGTGCAAGCATGATCGCCAACGCGGCATGCAACGTCATGAACACCGTCGTGGTGTGTTGCCGCGCCAGCCTGACCACACCGGCATGAACTTCCGGATCGATCACGAACTCGACGCGGCCGCCGCGAAGTGACCGCACGGTGGGACGGGGACGGTCGGTGGGCAACTCCAGCACTTCGGGCAGATCCGACAGCGTGGTGGTCCAGTAGGTCAGCTGTCGTGAAATGGGTGAATTCTCATCGGATTCCGACCCCAGCCACTCGCGCTGCCACAGCGCGTAGTCGGCGTACTGCACCTCGAGCGGGGCCCAGTCCGGGGCCGACCCGCCTGCCCGGGACACGTACGCGTCGATGACGTCGCGCGCGAGGGGTGCCATCGAGAAGCCGTCGGCCGCGATGTGGTGCACCACCACCGCGAGCACGTGCACATCCTCGTCGAGCCTGAACAGCCGTGCGCGCAACGGCACCTGCGTCGTGACGTCGAATCCCGCGGACAGCACTCTCCGCGACTGGTCGCGAAGCTCGGATTCCCCCGACACCGCGATCGGTTCGAGGTCGGGCACCGCGGTCGCCGCGGGGAGGATCACCTGGCGTGGCCCGTCGTCGGTGAGCGGGAAGAGGGTGCGCACGGCCTCGTGCCGTTCGACGACGTCGGCCACCGCCGCCTGGAGCGCATGCAGGTCGAGCCGCCCCTCGAGCCTCAACGCGAACGCGACGTTGTATGCGGACGAGGAGGTGTCGAACTGGTTGATGAACCACATTCGCTGCTGGGCGGGGGACACGGGGACTTCGGCGGTACCATCCCTCGGCTTCAGCGGTGGCCGGGCCTCCAACCCTTCCTGCGCCTCGGCCAGCGCCGCCAGACCGGCCACGGTGGGGGCGTCGAATACGTCGCGAATACCGATCCGGTCCCCGACGGCCGCATTGATCCGCGCGACCAACCTGGTGGCGATCAGAGAGTTTCCGCCGAGGGCGAAGAAGTCGTCGTTCACGCCTACCCGCGGGAGACCGAGCAGGTCGGCGCACACGGCGGCCACTATCCCCTCGATCGGGGATCGGGGAGCGACGAAAACCACCGCGGCGCTGACGAAGTCCGGTTCGGGCAGCGCTTTGCGATCGAGTTTGCCGTTCACCGTCACCGGCAACTCCGCCAGCACCACCACCACCGACGGCACCATGAACCCCGGCAACGCCACCGCAGCCGACTCCCGCACCACCCGCTCGTCCACCACCGCACCGGCCACCGGCACCACATACCCCGCCAGATACTCCCCCGA
>NZ_JBFUGT010000306.1:0-7590 GCF_056402775.1 Rhodococcus sp. P3_B8 | reverse complement strand
CCTCGACGCCGCGAAGCTGCTCACCCCCGGACGCTCGGAGGGCGGCCATCGCCGCTACTCCCGATACCAGCTGCGTCTCGCCGCCCGAGCCCGCGAACTGATCGACCAGGGCACCGCACTCGATTCCGCGTGCCGCATCATCATCCTCGAAGACCAACTCGTCGAGGCCCGACGCATCAACGCCGAACTCCAGCAGGTCCAGCAGGCCCATGGGCCCTCATCCGGTCGGATCGGCCCCGCCCTGGGATGAGACGGCACCGGCGTCGGTCGCTGAAGGTCGCGTCCTGCCAGCTCGACGTTGACCAACTGACCATCGCCCTGGGAGGCGAGTTGGAGTGGTGAGCGCGTCGTTGGTGACGTAGCCGGTCGAGTCATGGGAGTGCCTTTCTCGGAGGGTAGGAACTCGAATGTCTGTTGCCGAGTGGTACCACTGCATCCCACCGTGAAACAGCCACGGCACTGGGTGCCAGTCACCGTGTGGACCCGCTGCGGCACCGGTCGTTGCAGGCAGGGGTGCGCATGAGTTCTGTCCGTCGGCGTCCCGGCGGAGGTGGTCAGGTCGCGGCGCAGCGGGATGCGGATCTCAGGACCGTGTTAGCGCGTGGTGTGGGTGGGTAATGCGTAGAGGACGTCACCGCCCGTCCTTTTCCATCCGATTCCCATGTGTGAGGTACCCATGTCGACTGATGCGATCGTGCTTCTGAAGAACGACCACAAGGAGATCCGGAAATTGTTCCGGGATTTCCGCGGTGCGGGACCGAACGCCGAGGTGGAGAAGGGTCGCATCGTGAACAAGATCATCGAAGCGCTGACGGTGCATACCTATATCGAAAACGAGGGGATGTATCCGAAGGTGCGTGAACTCGTCCCGGATCTCGAGGACGACATCCTCGAATCCTACGAAGAGCACCACGTCGCGGACGTGCTGGTCGTCGAGCTGGCAGCGATGAAACCCGACGACGAGCGGTTTGACGCGAAGACCACCGTGCTGATCGAGAGCGTCGAGCACCACATCGAAGAAGAAGAGCAGGAGTGGTTCCCGAAGGTGCGAGAACAGCTGGGACGTAAACAACTCCAGGAAATCGGCGCGAGGTTGCTGGAATTGAAGGAGAAGGCGCCGAGGTCTCCATCCCAACCGTCGGCATTGAAGAAGACTGTCGACGCCGTCCTGAAGTAGGGGGTGTGAGCGCGGACGGACGGCAGCGAACCATGCATCTGGCGGAGCGGACCCTCGATACCGCACGGACGCTGTTTGTGGGGATGCCGTTCCGGGTGGCCGCCGCGATGCGGGGCGGCGTCCGGGTTTTCCATCCGCGTGGCCTGGTCGCAACGGGGCACATCGAACTCGGCTCCCCCTGGTGGACGCTGAAGACCGGAACACCGATCGACGTGGTGGCGAGACTGTCCGGGGGAGTGGGAACTCCGTCGGGAGTACCGGACGTGCTCGGGCTGGCGTTGAAGATCCCGCTCGATCCGCCCGACACCGAATGGGATCTTCTGCTGGCCAGCTCAGGCACCTCGGCGGTGACTCGGATTCTCCCGCTCCCCGCACGGGGGTGGAGCAGCGCCCGGTACAGCAGCCTGATGCCCTATTCGTCGAACGGAACGGACACTCAATGGGTGCTGGCCGTCCCGGTGGGACCCCATCCAGCGACGACCTCACTGGATTCGCTGAGGCAGTCCCTCACCGACGCGCCGCTGCGGTTCCGCTTGGACCTGGTCTCGGCGACCGGGTCGCCCGTTCCGGCTGGGCAGGTGATGCTGACACGGGTGCAGGAGCTGACGGACGACGAGCAACCCACCTTCGACCCGGTACTCCACTGTCCACCGGGGTTGGCGCTGCGCCCCGCATGGCTCGCCGGGGTGCGGGTCGGCGCGTATCGGGGTAGTCGCCACGGCCGCGGCGACCCGTCCTCGTAGATCTCGCCGAGTAACGCTCCGACGACGGCGTCTATGCGTGCTGACGGCCGCGGATCACCACGATCTCTTCGCTGCGCTGATCCGCGGTGATGATGCCGCGGGACGCGAGCATGCGGCGACGCGCGGTCAGGACGGGACCGAAGGGAATCTCCCGCCGAGCGATGACGTCGACCCTCAAACCCTGCTCTTCGAGCATGACCTGGGACGTCGGGTGCCTGGGTGCAAATTCGGTCGAGGAGCAACCTGTCGGTGCCGGCATCCCAGGCGCGCGCCATGCCGGAGCCGGGGATTCGGTCTTCCTCAGAGGGCACGTACGGTGGGGGAGAGATCACCAGGTCGAAGCATTCGCCCCGGACGCGCACGGTGACGCTGCCCTGTAACACCGGATCGTGTGCCCGTGCACGCGAGCGTTGATACGTAAGTACCGCGCGGCGCGAGATGTCGATCGCGGTGACGCTGCCGGCCCCCCCCACTCGGCTGCCCGAACGGTGAGCGCTCCGGTACCGGTGCAGATGTCGAGGACACGCGTTTGCGCGTCTGGTGGTCCGCCAGGGTGCCAGCGAAACAGCCAAGTATCGTCCTGTGGTGGATAGCCCCGGGATCGTAGGATCAAGACAACTCCTCATGCCTTCGGGACCGAAACGCCGCACTTATCAGCGCAGTGCGTCTTCGAGCAAGAACAGGGCATGAGCGGTAGTCGCTTCCACCACGTCGCCGGGATCTCCATCGAAGTGCCGCAGCTCGGTGCGAGCGGAACCGTCGACAAAGACCCCGAACCACACGGTCCCCGGTGGTTGTCCGTCCTGAGGTTGGGGTCCGCCGGCACCGGTGACCGCCACCGCAAGATCCGCGCCGAGCAACTCCGCTACTGATGTCGCCATCGCGCGGGCACTGGGTTCGCTGACAACCGGGCAGTCTGGAACCTGCAGTAATCCATGTTTCACCGAGCTGGCATAGGCCACGATGCTGCCTCGATACCACTCGGACGACGACGGCGCGGCACCGAGAACGGAGGAGATTCTCCCGCCAGTCAATGATTCCGCGGTCGCAATGGTGAGTTGCCGGTCGCGCGCCACGACAGAGATCCGTTCCGCACGCTCGTCGCAACTACTCACTCGCCGCGCCTCGGCCGATGCGGTGAAGTCCAGATACACTGGCCATTCCGGCCGCGAGCACAATCACCAACAACATCACATTGATCATCGGACCTCCACCTCGTGCTTCGAGCAGGACTCGTTGCTGACTCTCCCGGACTGCAATTCCCGCGAGTAGTGCACCGCTCGCCTTCGACATTCAGTCGCCGGCGCCGATACTTTTCGGCGGCCCCGCCGGCTACAGGCTGAACCGGGGAGCCTGGCCGTCATCGCGTCCGGACACGACGACGACGTGAGTACCGAAATACCCCGCGACGAGTAGGCGCAATCCCAGAATCGCAATCGTCATACACGGGAGTGCCAATCGGCAGAACCACTGCGCGCCATCTGACGATGAGCGAGGGGGTGCGGACCGGGGCCCCACAAGCTCGTATCGACGACTCGCGGAGTCCCGGTTCGGCCCGAAGTGCAGGAAGAATAGGGGCCAGTCCGCGAGTTCACGGACTGGACCCGAGGGAGCGCACCTGAAAGCCGCAACAGCCACCGTTGGCTATCAATCCGGTCGACACACTGCGCATGCATATAATTACCCACCACCCTAGGAGCGCACGGCCTCCTTGGTTCTCACCCTTCGGGGCGGGCGTATACATCAGAGGTTGGGAAGCGCTGCGGCGAGGAAGACGACGCCGGCGGCGATTCCGAAAGTCCCGGTGAGGATGCCGAGGAGCGCTACCAATCCCTTGGACTCGTTCCCTTCGACCCCGGGGTGTCGGTTGGCGGCGATTCCGGCAGCGATGGCGCCGGCACCGAGCAGGATGCCGAATCCGAGCATCCAGAACATCACGATCGACAGCGAGCCCAGCATGATCGAGAGGTCACTGCAGTATTCGCCGAGAGGACGACGCGGCCTGGTGGGAGTGTGGCTCGGAATTGTGGCGATCGTGTCGGAACTCGGTCGTGGTGGCAGTCATCTTTCAGGTCCTCAGAGTACGGGCAGTGGATCGGATGCGTTTGTCCGGCATCGGGTTCGGTCCAGCGGTGTGTCGCTGGACCGAACCCGGGTGCGTGGTATCAGGCTTCGATGGGGGTGCGGTCACCGCATGCGACGGGTGAGCCGCTGCGGGTGATCTCGATGCGCCGCGGTTTCGCTCGTTCGGTGACCGGCAGGATTACGCTGAGAACACCGTTGTCGTAGCTCGCCGAAATGCGGGCGACGTCGATGTTCTCTCCGAGCGACACCAGGCGCCGGTAGCGGCCGCTGAAACGTTCCGATGTCAACCACCGCACACCGTCGTCTGCCTGGCTTCGATGGGCGGTCAGGGTCAATACCCCGGCGTCGACATCGATGTCGATCGAGCCGGGGTCGATGCCGGGCAGATCGGCTCGGGGTGTCGCCTTCCGGGTCCACTGGAGACTCTCGGTGACCCGATCGGCTCTGTCGGCGGGTTGGAGGAATGGGAAATAGGCCTGTTCGGCTTCGAAGGGTGGGATCATCGATCTCGCCGTGAAGCAGACGGTGGGCGTGGCGGTGGGTTTGCTTACTGGGAAAAGCGCGTTACCGTGTAGAGCAGAGGTTGAGTTCACAGCCCGGCAGACAGTGTCCGTCACCGGCTACGATTCTCGGCCTTTCTTTTTGGGTTTTCTCGGGTCGGTCCCACCCTGGAGGAACCTCATGACCTATTTCCATTCCGTCGTCGACTCTCCGGAACAGGTGCAGTCCTGGTTTGCGGACACCTGGCGGTGGAACACCACCGCTGCCGGGGCCACCGAATCCCGCATCGACATCGACGAGCCCCCCGGCGGCCCGGTCGTGATCGGGGAACGTGGACGCCGTCACCGTGCCGGCGTACCTCGAGATCGCTCGCCCGTCGCCGGCTTCAGCAGGGGGGCATCTGACCACGCAAAAATAGACCGATTGATATTTTAAGTTTGTTGTCTCGTGCGCCGAGCATAGTGGCCGGTCTCCGGCGCAAGGACTCGCCGCGGACCAGACTGCCCACCGACCGTCATCGCGGAGATGTGGCGCATCTTGGAGTCCTCCCGGGAGGTCGAGTCGTCGTTGTTTTTCTCGCCGGAGGGGGCGCGTGGCCGGGACCGGGCGCGGCGCGAAGCGCACCCCAAACGAGTCTGCCCGGCCGAGAACACGAGTGGCACGTCTGCCGTGCAGAACCGAACTGAAATGAGTTGACACCGAGCTGATGACTTCTGTACCTGCTGAGAGTTTGACATGAGATGGTTTCTTCCCGCGCGGACCGATATTCAGACGCAGCGACCGAGTTCGGGTGCATGGGGTACCTGGCTGCGCAGTGCCCTCCAGCAGCCGGGGTTGGTGTCGGCCGTCAAATGCACTGTGGCGGTGCTTATCGCGTGGTGGCTGGCCGATCGAGTGCTGCAGAGTCCCGAGGCCTTCCTCGCGCCCTACGCCGCCCTGTTCATCATCGGCACCACGGTCCGCAGTTCGGTCGCCGCTGCCGCACGTCAGGTCACCGTCGTAGTGCTCGGTGTGCTTGTGGCCGCGCTGGCGACACAGACCTTGCCCGAACTCGCCGCCATCGCAGGTGCGGTCGCAGTCGGTACGATCCTCGGCCGCAGCCGGTGGCTGGCGCCGGACGGGATGTGGGTGGCGATCACCGCGCTGTTGGTGTTGCTGTACGGCACGGCAACAGATGCCACCCTGGTGTTTCATCGTGTCCTCGACGTCACAGTGGGTGTGCTCGTCGGTGTCGCGGTCAACGCTCTCGTCCTGCCTCCTGACAGGCTCTCCACGGCGCGTGATCTGATTCTGCAACGTGCCGAGGAACTCTCCGCCCTGCTCGCCGATCTTGCCCACGGGCTACGGTCCGGGCGCCACGATAGTGATCGAGGGCGGCAACGGGTGTGGGATCTGCACAAGTCGACCGGCGCCGGCGCTGCACTGAGTGAGGGTCGGGAAAGCCTGCGAGGCAACATGCGCAGCGTCGGCTGGGCCAGAGTCGGGGGATCTCGGGTGTACCAGCCGATAGCTACGATTCTCGACGACACGTTGCTGCAGGTGTCAGTGCTGGAGGTCGCAGTCGAGGCACTCACCGCCTCCGAGGATCGGTTGGAAGGTTCCACGGCGCCCATTCCGGATCAGCTTCGGTGCGAAGCAGCAGGGCTGATCGAGGGGTTCTCGGCTGCATTCGACAAACTCACGTGGGATCCTGCCCACCATCGAGAGCCCTATCTTCACGTTGTGCATACAGCTCTGCCCGATGCGCGCTCGCGCCTCGAGTCCTTCAGGGAGACAGTCCAACGGAGCCAACCCTCATCCGGTGCGTTGCAGGCGATCGCGTTGGCGGCGGATGGTCTGTGGGCCGCCCTGACCGTGCTGGACAATTTCGACGAGCAGCGGGAGCATCATTAGTTCCAGGTGCAGTCGCCAGGGCCGGCCATAGTGGATGGTGATCGCCCCGTGGGGCGCAGAGATCTGTCACATCAACCGCAGCGGTGGAACAGGGGGTGGGAGTAGCTGACCGTCGTTTCACCGAAGCGGTGCGGCTCGATCAGTTCGCTGTGGTGGGCCCGCCCTCGCGCGTCCGTGGTTCTGTTTCGTATTCGCTGGTACTCCAGTCGACTCACTTTTTCGGCCATCGCCTTTGATCAGTTCATCTAGGACGCGGCGCTGTCGATCGCCGAGAAGGTATGCCTCGGAGGGGCGTGTAGAGACCGAGCCGTGCGGTTGCGTTCCACGCCGCCCGCTGTAATTGGCCGAGGGGGATCGGCAGAACCGCGGCGAAGCGCTCGAGCGTCTGCCGTTGCGGTCGGCCGTGTGTGCCGCCAATAGCCGGCGATCGTGCCGTGCGGGAGTCGGATGCCTCGCTGCTCGGCAATGTCGGCTCCCTGTCTGGCACTCACTGGTTCACAGTTCAGCCGCTCGCCTAGCTCGCTCACGGTGGCAGGCGGGTCTCCGAGCATGCGCGGCCACCGATGCCGAATCCCAACGCACGTGGTACCCGCCATCCTTGATGGAACCACCGACCCGTTAACGACCCGGGCGATGGAGGTGAGCGCCGATGCCTCCCACCTGCGGGGTTCCTGAAGAGTGGCGGCGCCGTCGCCAAGGCGGGTCTCACGTGGGTACGGCGCCGCTCTTTGTCCGGTAGCCGGTGCATCGTGGCCACGCAGGTCCGGCGTACGCGGGTAGTGGGGACGTAACGCTACTGCGTGTGAATCAGATCACATAAATGCGTGGTTGCTGAATACATCGACGCGGCCGCTCGCGGCGGCGCACCCCAAAAAAGCGACGAAGGCAGACTTCTCATGGCGACACCCACGAACCCGACGTTCTCCGTGTCCACACCTCGCACGCTGCGGCGACCCGGCGTGATGGGCACCGCCGAAATCAAGGCGAGAATCGAAGCCATCTATGTCGACGATCGCCGACCCGTCACCCGCACTGCTCGCTGACACGGTGCCGGTGGAGCACGGACCGGAGATTTGAGTAACGACCAAACGTCGCGCTTCGGTCCTCCTGCTTACGCTCGAACCTGCTTTGCTCATCGACACATCGCCTCGACACCTCGACACCTCGACAGGACCGACACCTCGACAGGAC
>NZ_JBFUGT010000305.1:0-7599 GCF_056402775.1 Rhodococcus sp. P3_B8 | reverse complement strand
ACCGGCAGTGATCAGCAGCGGGAGAGTGCGCGGTGTGCGGGGTGCCTTCGCCCGTCGCTCACCCCGCCTGTCCTAATCATGTTCCATGAGGGGGCGAGGCCCAGGAGCGGGAATGCGAAGCCCCGCGCGCCATCTGGGGTCGGACGCCGAGAAGCTCACCCCAGAGCTCACCGCCACCATCACGCAGCAGCGGTGATCTGTCGCCGGGGATTTCTCGCGCTCTACTGTGAAGCCACAGTGCCGGTGACCCGCACAAACACATCCCAGTCCGCACAAACAAACAAATACAAGACCGACCAACCGACCCAGCTGGCCCGTTCCCAGTCATCCGGCGAAGATGGTCAYCCAGCCCCTCCAGCCGGAATCCGGGTTCTCCCGCGAACGGAGCACGCGGCGGCGGACAATCGTCGTACCGACACATCGAAGCTTCGAGGAGGACCAGACATGTCCGATCGCAGCGTGGGGGTGGGCCCAGCGTCCGAGTACCCCTCGACCAAACAGAGTTTCGCGGCCGGCACGTCGATGTTCGCGGCCATCATCATGGTCACCGTTGGCTTCATCCAGTTCTGCCAGGGCATCGCCGCGGTCGCCGACGACGAAGTGTTCGTCCGCGGGATCGACTACGTCTACAAGTTCGACCTCACCACCTGGGGCTGGATCCACCTCGTCCTCGGCGCCCTCGTCGCGATCGTCGGCCTCGCCCTGTTCACCGGCGCCGGATGGGCCCGGGTGTCAGCCATCATCGTCGYCGCGATCTCGATTCTGGCGAACTTCCTGTGGCTGCCCTACTACCCGGCGTGGTCACTGCTGATCATCGCCCTCGACGTCGTCGTCATCTGGGCTGTCTCGACGTGGAACCCCGACCAGGATCTGCGAGACGGGACCTTCCGCAGCACCGGCACTCCCACACGGTAATTCCGGCCGGCATCACGGTCGGACCGGACCCGTCACGACGAGCGATCTCGGATCGACCCTTGCTTGCAGCGGAAGAGGCTCAACCGTGCGGATCGCCCAGCAGGTCGGAATTCAGTTGTGGATACCCCCCAGGATGACGCCTATGCGGATCAAGTTTCACGAACAGCTCGACGACCTGACCAATCAGCTTGCGCTGATGTGCCACCTGGCCGGTGAAGCCATCGAGTCGGCCACCGACGCCCTGGTCCAGGCCGATCTTCCGCGGGCCGAGCGGGTCCTTGACCTCACCGAGCAGATCGAGCGGTTACACGGTCCGTGTGAGGAGCAGGCGATGGCGTTGCTGGCGTTGCAGGCCCCCGTCGCCCGGGACCTGCGCCAGGTCGTCACCGGGGTGCATTTGGTGTCGGATCTGAGCCGGATGGGCGGGCTGGCGCAGCACGTGGCCGAGAGTGTGCGCCGCCGGCACCCGAACCACGTCACCTCGGGGGAGACGGAAGAAATCCTGAACCGGATGGGGCGAGCGGCGACCGCGCTTGCCGGTCTCGCCGAACAGGTCCTGCGCACCCATGATCCCGAGCTGGCCGCCGAGCTCGGCAGACGCGACGACGAGCTCGACGACCTGCACCGACGACTRCTSACCYTGMTCGAGGATCCGGCCTGGYCCGGYAGCATCCCGGCCGCGGTCGATGTCACCTTGTTGGGGCGTTTCTACGAACGTTTCGGTGACCACACCGTCGTGGTCGGGCGCCGGGTGATCTTCCTCGTCACCGGCGAACCCCTGAGCCCGTAGACCGGCGCACTCGGGTCGCCAGCGTGGACCGCGACGGGCCTACTGAATGCTCGCGGTGCGGCGCGGCTGGCGAGCGTATCGGCGTCGCTCGGTCTCGCTCATCCCGCCCCAGGTGCTGCCTCGAATTCGAGTGACGGCCAGCAACGATGTCGCGGTGAGCAGCACGGTCAGATCTGCAGTGGGCGGGGCTTCTCTACCGCGGTAAATGAACCCATTTCACGGTCCGCGGGTACGGATTCCGGTGGGCGTCGGGGGCGGGTGTACAACTTCCTAAGTCGGCACCACCGGACGCAGTCCCTATCTACCCCATCCAACTCTGTCGAGAATCGATTCCCATTTTCGACACTCCCCTGGACGCCACCCTCCATCTGGGATTGGGCAACATTTCCGACGGCGTCCGAGTACCCGTGAAGCACCCCATGGGCCTCGTCTGGACAGTTGGGGTCTTGTCGTCGGTGATTGGTTGGTGTCCCGGGGCCCCGTGCGGGGTCGCTTTAGTGGTGTACGCGGCGACCGGTGACGGCCTTGACGATGAACAACAGGATCACCGCGCCGAGGAGGTGGTGTGGGGTCAAGGATTCGGTGCCTGTTCGAGGAGGGCGGGACGACCGCCGGACGGCCGGTTTCGGGTAGTGGAAGTTCGGGGAATCGGTGATCCACAGCAAGGTGGTCGGGTCCTCGGCCAGGCATGGGCAGGAGCGAGCGATGGTGGCGATACTTCCCAACACCGAGCCGATGCGCTCACCCCTGCCCGGCTCGGCCCCGACGATCGGGGTGGAAGAGGAGTTCATCCTCGTCCACCCGCACACGGGTACACCATTCCTGGACAACACCGAGGTCGCCAAGGTCGGGCGGACGCTCGGCGCGGACCTGCAACTCGAACTGTCCCGATGTCAGATCGAGACGGCCACTCGGCCCTGCGCYCACCTGACGGACCTGGGGCGGGAGGTGCGCCGGGCCCGCGCGGCGGCCGCCGACGCCGCCGCGAAGGCCGGGGCCCGACTGCTCGCGGTCGCCGTGCCCCCGGCCGGCCCGCCCCCGCAGGCGATTACCGACGYSCCCCGCTACCGGCTGATGGCCGACCGYTTCGGAGCCCTGGCCGAACAGGTGATCTGCGGMGCGCACGTGCACGTGTGTGTCCCGAACCGCGAWGTGGCGGCCGCGGTCAGCAACCACCTGCGRCCGTGGCTGCCGGTGTTGCTGGCGCTGACCGCGAATTCCCCGATCAGCGCCGGCCGCGACACCGGCTACGCCAGCTGGCGGCACRTCCTGTGGTCGCGGTGGCCCAGCGCCGGACCGCCGCCCTACTTCCGGTCCGCGCAGCACTACGACAGCSTGGTCGCCCGGATGCTCGAGAACGAAAGCATCCTCGACACSGCGATGATCTACTGGGACATCCGGTTGTCGGCGCACCTGCCGACGATCGAGGTCCGGATCGCGGATGTGCCCGCCACCGCCGGGGAGGCCGTGYTRCTGGCGGCCCTGATCCGCGGTCTGGTCGGCACCGCYATGACCGAYATYCGCCGCGGCGCCSCSGSCCCGATGCTCGACCAGCAGGTGCTGCGGTCGGCGTACTGGCGTGCCGCCCACGACGGCMTGACCGGCCACGGCATCGATGCGTTGTCGGGCCGACTGGTCCCCGCGGGCGGGTTGCTCGAATGCCTGCTGACCCGCATCCGGCCGGCACTCGAGGAGCACGGCG
This sequence comes from Rhodococcus sp. P3_B8, assembly GCF_056402775.1. Classification (NCBI taxonomy): domain Bacteria; kingdom Bacillati; phylum Actinomycetota; class Actinomycetes; order Mycobacteriales; family Nocardiaceae; genus Rhodococcus; species Rhodococcus sp. P3_B8. The sequence continues at coordinate 4,192 of NZ_JBFUGT010000305.1, read as the reverse complement.
ACTACACCGCCTCCCGGGCCGCGGTGACCCGGGTCCTGGCGACCGGCAACGGCGCCGCCCGGCAACGCCGGGCGTTGCGGGCGGGTTCGCTTGCCACCGTGCTCGACCTGCTCACCCACACCACGACCGAAGGCTGCTGACCCCGCATCGACACCGCCGAAGTTGCACTGGACCCGGCTGCGACACCCCGGGTGCTGAAACACGCGAACCCGGGGATGGCGTAGCCGCGTCGCCCGCCCGGAAATTCAACGACCCGGCCGCCCCGTTAACAGTCCGCTGGGACGGAGTCATGCGACGGAAATCGATCGTTTCCGACACCCACTCTGACCCACGGGTTTGGTAGGCAAATGGCGTCGAAAACCTGTGTCGAGAAGTTATGTCGAAAAACCTCTACAAAAGGCATTTTCGACACATGCTGCTCGGCTACGCGCGTGTCTCGGCCGAGTCCCCGCCACTGGTTCATGGCTGCCATTCGATCGAGCACCGAGGTGCCGTAACCGCGGACCTTCTCGGCCGTGAAGTGACGGTGCGCGGGTGGAAAGTGCGCAGCGAGAACTCGACATTGCGGAACACCGTGCGGCGTGCCAGCCCCATCAGGACCGCCATGCCGGTCACGGCCATCCACATCGGCAACGGGTAGAGAGCGAGACGCTCCCCCAGGCCGAAATGCAGCGCCTGACCCAGCATGAGGCCGGCACCGACCAGGCCCACGAGTGCGCACAGCGCGGACCACAGGGCAACCAGCCGCTTCTCATGCCACATATGCCAGGCGATGAGCACGAGCACCACGTGGCGCGCCACGAASCCCGGCAACACSGCCGACCAGTGGATGATCGTTCCATCGTTCGCCGGAAACAGTCCGGTGGCAGCGGTGCTGACCGCGATGATCACGGCAAGCGAGAGTATCCACTTCTTCTCCCGGCCACTTCTTATGTGCYGATGAAGAAACARYGCACCGAGGAGSGTGAGCACCCCGAGCRCGACGAACGTCGAATTCATGACGTCGTGCATCGGTGAGCAGGATCCGACTTCGCAGGTCGTCACGCCYAGGGAGCTGATCGAGTCCTGYGCGAAGCTGTAAGGCGTGCTCCACGCCGCCGCGGTGAACACCTCCGCCAACAAGTAGGCGAACGAAAGTACCCAGGCCGTGCCAGCAACTGCGTGGCGCAGATTATCTGTTCTCGGTGACGTTCCCGCGCGGTGCGGATAACTGATAGTGGATTCTCTCTGTCGAACCAGATGTGTCGAGTGAAGCCGGAAATCGCCGACCCGGATGATCTGCGTGACCCTACGACCCGAACCTGAGAATGCTGTCCGAAATATCCGCATCGTCAGCCTCCACTGTGTATCAGGTCGTACTTGCCGGGGATCGGGCTCTGCGCCCGGCGTCGTCGGTACATTGGTGGTGATTCACAAGCACTGGAGCGCAATCACTTCAAGGTTTCAGTTGACATCTCTCCGTTATCGGCGGTTTCTTCGGCGAGGTGGTCGGGGTCCTTCGGCGCCCCCGGCCCCGCACACCGGCGGACACGACCAGCACAAGCAAACGCAGACCTCCTCGTCCTTCGGACGGAATACCCGCCCGGCTCTTTCGGAAACGGCGATTGATCGGGTGCTTGAGGGAGACTTCTCATAAGGTCTATGGACCGATTGTGAGGCAGTCGAATTGATGCGGCACGCACGTCCTACCACTTACCATCGAATTCCATGGGAGTCGCAGCCGTGGCACGAGCGCTCGGCCGCCTCCAATACCGACTCGCGCGTGTCCCCTTCCAACTGTTCGACGACACGGTGATGCCGGCGCTCTTCGACGACGCGGCCCCGGCCCGGCTGGCGTACGAGTGGGTGCTGATCGAGTGTGACGAGGCCGCGGCGGTTCTGTTCGACGACCAGTCCGCGGCTTCCCACGCACAGATGTTGCGGCGGCGCGGTGCCGCTGTGCGATACGCCAGTGCCCGCCGGCATCGGCAGCTCCTCCGCGATACGGAGGCCACCCTCGAGCGGCACCGCGCTCGTTTCCTCGCGCGGCACCGGAAGCACGCCACAGACAACGATTAATGTTTCCGGCGCCGTCGACGAGTCGTGCAGGCTCGTGTGCACAGCCACCCGCACACTCGACGCCACATACAGCCATGCACCAACGCTCACCGAACCCGTGCTCGCAACCGAGCTTGCCGCCGCCTCACCCCCGAGCCGGCTGCACGGCCGGCGACCGGCAGCGAGAGTGTGGGGTACTTCCCGCGTCACTCACCACGCCTGTCGTAGCTGGCGAATACGAGGTCGCGGGTTCGTGCCGACGCCGGCGCGGACTTTACCCCGGGTAATCCCCACCCAGGCACGACAACATCCGGGGTTCGTTCGAACCGCAATCCGAATTTCGCCGCGAATACATCACACGGCGGCAGATAATTGTGGTACCGGTAAAAACCGAAGCTCGGGAAGGGTCAGCCATGTCCGATCGTAGCTCGGGAGTGAATCCAGCGAGTTCCGAGTATCCCTCTGGTAAACAGGCTTTCGCAGCCGGTACGTCGATGGGGGCCGCCGTCATCATGGTCACCGTCGGCATCATCCAGTTCTTCCAAGGCATCGCGGCGGTCGCCGAAGACGAAGTGTTCGTCAGCGGCATCGAGTACGTTTACAAGTTCGACCTCACCACCTGGGGCTGGATCCACATCATCCTCGGTGTCCTCGTCGCGATCGTCGGCCTGGCCCTGTTCACCGGCGCCGGGTGGGCCCGCGTGTCGGCCATCGTCGTCGCCGCCATCTCGATCTTGGCGAACTTTCTGTGGTTGCCCTACTACCCGGGTTGGTCACTGCTGATCATCGCCCTCGATATCGTCGTCATCTGGGCTGTCTCGACATGGAACCCGGAACCAAATATCACAGACGCGAACCTTCGCGGTACCGGCACTCCCACTCGGTAACTCGGCCGGAGATCGCGGGCAAAAGGTACGACAAAATGAGTGCCGGCACCGCCCGTCACTAGACAAGCGATCACGGCCGACGCAACAGCAATCCGCACTGCCATTTCCTTCATCGTGCACACCTCATCTCGAAGATTCCCGACTCCAAGGCGAACGGGGTGACGAGCCAGGAAGCACCTCATCTCGACGTTCACCCGTTCTGGTGAACACCCCGACCATCCCCGAGAACACCGTGAACCAACGGGAGCGGCAACAATGACATACACATACAAGGTCGTCGAGGTCCGCGAGAAAATGATCGGCGGCAAAATGTCCGGCGCCAAACTCGAAGACCTGCTCAACCAGTACGCCCAGCAAGGATGGCGTCTCAAAGCGATAACCTCGTCTGATGTCAAGGGCAGAATCGGCCCTGGCAGCGTGGAGGGACTGCTGATCACCTTCGAACGCGAAAGCTGAGCAGGTCCGGACACGATCAGCCGAGGTGTTCTTCGCCCACCCTGCAGCCCGGATCAACAAGCCAGATTTGTCGGCAACGGGGCGCCCGGCGGCAGCGTACTTTGCCCGGAGCCGGATCAGGTGGGTGTTGATCGTGCCCAGGCTGATTCGCAGGTCGGCTGCGGAAACGGTCTTCGATTCGCTCCGCAGCCACAGGCGAAGGATCTCCAGCTCGCGTGGCGTCAGCGTGGGCCGTCGTTGCGGCTCCCCGACGGGGTCGGGCGTGGAGTCAGGAACAAAAGTCATACCGATCTCACCTTCTCGAGCCGCCGCGCTTGCCGCTGGACGCACTGTGTGATTCGAGGCGCCCGGATGGGTCGACACGCAGGCTCGCGACACCGAGGAGTATCCGTTTTGTCCGTTATTCACCGCGGCGAACAAACCGTACCCGAAGCCGGTTTCGAGGATGCGTGGGCGCTGCTCCAGGGGCGCGTCGCTGACGGCGCCTGGTGAAGATTGGAAACGACTTGTCCGCCCGTGGTTCGGTCCGGCTGAGATCAGATCCAGTCGATGTGGACGGAGTCGATGTGGTCGAAGTGGAATCCGAACTGGTCGCTGTACGTGTCGAAGCCTTTATTTTCGGGGTAGTCGAGGGTGGCGTGCCGCTCGAGCAACGCGACGACGCGGGCGTGATCGTCGCCTGCCAGTGCGGCGGCGAGTTCGCGGGACTCTTCACTGGTGAACGGGGTGTCGGAGTTCGCGAAGTCCAGGGTGCGGATGCGGTAGTCGTAGCCCTCGTCGGCGCCGTTGCGGACCATGACGCCGCCCTTGAC
>NZ_JBFUGT010000304.1:0-7608 GCF_056402775.1 Rhodococcus sp. P3_B8 | reverse complement strand
CGCGAAACCGGCCTCAAAGACCCCGAGAAGAAATCGCAGTACATAGAACGTCATCGCGTTGGTAACAAACATCATTGTCGCAGAGGTGATTCCCCATAGAACCATGATCCGGAAGAGGGTCTTGCGAGTGCCGATTTTCTCCAGCAACAAGTTGCTGGGGACTTCGAAGAGAGCGTACGCGAGGAAGAAGATCCCGGCTGCCAGACCGTACGCTGACTCGCTGATCCCTACATCCTCGGTCATCTGAAGCTTTGCGTACCCGATGTTTACCCGGTCTAGGTAGGCGAAGGTGTAACAGAGCACAAGCAGCGGCAGAATCCGCAGGCCGATTTTCCGATAAAGCTTGTCGCGATCGATAGTGGCGCCAATGTCGACCATAGTGGTGTTCTCCAACTCTTGCCAGATGTTCTGCACGGCGGCCGTTGCCATGGAATGTTGACAAGAGTGCGTGAGCACCGGCATCCCACCTACAGAATGATGGAAAAATGCTAATTCTCGGCATATTTTGATTGAAAACGACATTGTCGGATCCCGCCGAAGGGAAGGGGCCACATGCTAGACGAACTCGACCTTGCGTTGGTAGATGCTCTGCAGGTCAACCCACGCGCCAGTTGGGCGGCGCTGGGTGATGTCCTCGAACTGGCGCCGGTCACTCTGGCACGTCGATGGCAGCGGCTCGCTGAATCGGGGGCGGCGTGGATCTCGGTGTCGTTAAGTAACTGGGGGTCCCGCGGTGCGGTAGTAGAATTCTTGTGTCGGCCGGGGTCCGAGTTGTCCGTTGCGCGGGAGCTGTCCGAGGTCCCAAACATCAGCACGGTTTGCGTCACAACCGGTGAGTATCAGGTGCTGGCGCTGATGCTCGCCCCCACTCTTGCTGGCATCTCTGTTGCCTTGTTGGAAGCGCTGCCGGTTCCTGATGCAGTTGTTCGTCTACGCACTCACGTTTACGGAAGCACGTTCGGAGGAATTTTCTGGCGTCTGGGTGTCTTGAATCGCATGCAGATGGACCAGGTCCGCGATGAACTGGGAAAACCCCCATCGCCGATAGCTCGTGCGGAAACCACTCCGCAGAGCAGATCATTGGACAGCGGGGATCACGCCTTGTTCCTGGCGTTGGGACATGACGGCAGGCGTGCCTACACCGATCTCGCCGATGATCTCGGCAGCACACCCCAAGCAGTGAAACGAAGGCTGGACCGCCTGCGTCGCCATGGCGATATTGTCTTTCGATGCGACGTGGCACGTTCGCTCGTAGGTTGGCATTCCATGGCTCTGTTCTGGATTCGGGTGCCCGACGCAGACATGCAGGTGGTCGGCCGTTCCATCGGAACCTGGTCCGAAACACGCCATTGTGCAGCTGTCGCCAGCCCTGCAAACCTTTGCGTCATCGTGAATCTGCGTTCTCTGGAACATCTCGACGAGCTGCTGCTTCGGCTGGCTCGGGATCACCCTTCTGTGGAAGTGGTCGACCGTCGGTTGGTTCTGCGCCAGGTGAAGGTCTACGGGCGGATAGTCGACGAGCAAGGTCGGTGCGTCCGAGTCATTCCGGTGGATCCGTGGTTCCGTACTGAAGACCACCTGATATAGGCAGCTGCTGGCGGCACCCACACCCGCACCCTGTCGCGTTCTGAATCGTCCCGAGTTGATGCACACCTAACACCGCGATCAGTTCGGGGTCGTACGGATCTGCCGTGCGCTCAGTGCACGATCGCCCCGAGAACCTTCTACGCCTGGCTGACGCGGCCGTTGTCGAGGCGGGCGTTGTGGGACGCCACCATCACCGCGGTGCTGGCCTCGTACTGCGTCGAGCGTGACGAGCACGGTAGGCGCAGACCGGGAGTCGCTGTACGGCTCGTTGAAGATGTGGGCCCACCTGCGCCGCCAGGGTATCGAGGTGGCCCGCTGCACGTGGAGCGGCTCATGCGTGTCAACGGGTGGGGTGGTGCCACCCGGGCGAAGAGGGTTCGCACACCGTGCCGGAGCTATCGGTGCCGGCGGCCGCCGGATCTGGTCGACCCGAACTTTCGGGTCGACCGGCCCTACGCCCTCTATGTCGCAGACTTCACGTACGTGCGGATGGTGCCCGGCTTCGCTACACGACGATCGTGATCGATGCGGTCACCGGGACGTCCTCCGGTGCGCCGAGACCTCGAGCGGGCATTCTGGGCGCGGATCGCCGAAGGTCTCACAAGGGCGAATCAGCGACAGCGTGCGGCGTGTCGGGGCCGGTAGGGACATGTTGGTTCCGCCAGGCTGGCGGGATGCCACCGATCGAGTCGATCCCGGTCTCGGGGAGGTACCTGTCGTTCACCGAACGCGAGGATATCGCGCTGCGGCGAGCCAAGGGTATGAGTATGCGCGGCATCGCTGACCGACTCGGACGATCCCCGTCGACGATCTCGCGAGAGTTGCGGCGGAACGCCGCCACCGGTAATGGGAAGCTCTCATACCGGGCGTCGACCGCACAGTGGAAGGCCGACCTCGCCGCCAGGCGCCCGAAGCCGGCGAAGGTCGCCGAACACGATCGATTGATTGGCCGCAACAAGCCTCGGCGCGGTGACCGTTGGTGGGCGACGGCGTGGAGTCCGGAGCAGATCTCGAGTCGCCTACCGATCGACTATCCGGAGGATCCGTCGATGCGCATTTCACATGAGGTGATCTACCAATCGCTCTTCATCGAGGGGCGTGGCGGCTTGGAGCGGGAGCTCGTCGCGTGCCTGCGCACCGGTCGGGCGGTACGTAAGCCTCGTGCGCGAGCACGGAAGCAGCGCATCGGTTTCATCACCAATGAGGTGACCATCGGAGCTCGGCCGGGGGAGGTCGAGAGTCGGAAGACGCTGGGGCATTGGGGGGCGACCTCACTATCAGGTATGAACCGGTCCGCGATCGGTACGCCGGTCGCGCGCACCAGCAGATTCACGACACTGCTACATCTGCCGCGCCTGAAAGGTTATGGGATAGCGGCGATGATGAAGCACGGGCCAGGCGCTGTCCGGATATGGTTCGGTGTCCGTTCGTGATGCTCTGGCCGCGACGCTGACACCATTGCCCGAGCATCTACGCAGATCCGTGACATGGGATCGGGGAAGGGAACTGGCGCGTCATGCTGAGTTGACGGCACCAACGGGTATCCGTGTCTACTTCTGCGATCCGTAAAGTCCATGGCAGCGCGGGACGAGCGAGAACATGAATGGGCTCCTGGGGCAGTATTTCCCGAAGGGTACTGATCTGTCGCGATACAAGTTCCGTGAACTTCAGGCGGTCGCTGATGCGCTCAACAACCGCCCTCGAAGATCCACGGTTGGAGAACTCCAGCGGAAGTGTTTGCCGGACAGGTACACTCGTCCTCACGGCGCATTGTTGCGACGACCGGTTGAATCCGCCCACCTCTGCGTGGGTGTATTGGTTCAACACCGCCAGGCTTATGCACCGCCTCGGGCGGATCCCTCCAACCGAGTACGAGGCCACGAAACTACGCTGAATACCGTGCCGACCGACCGGTCGCACACAAATGACACTGTGTGCATCAGACTCGGGATGGTTCATTCAGCGCGGTAGGTTACAGATTCACTGATGGTAACTTGTGCGACGTCACCAGCCCATTGTCAGTGGTCGGCAGCTTCCGAACTGTTCATCGCGGGCCAGTGCTCGAAGCTTCGCAGTGGGGCATAAGTGCCGGCGATGATCCGGAACACGGCGGTGCGGTTTCCGGGCGGTGCACGCCAAATGGAGCGGCATCATTGTCGAATCTGTTGGGTGGTTGGGGGTATCGACCTCCCACTGGATGCAGCGAACCGGCGGAGGGTGGGGCGAGCTCGGCGGCTGCGAAGCGATTGCCTGGCGCTGATGTCGTCTTGGTCGCCACCGGTACGGGATCGGGGAGCCGATGGTGTGGTTGCATCGGCTCCCCGGGATCGGTGTTGGGGCGGAGGACTTTGACGATCCCCCGCGACTGTGGGGTTCTCGATCGTCGAGGGGGTATCGGATGTTTGCCCGTCCACGATCTGCCGAAGGGTGCGGCGCAGGATTTTGCGGGATCGGGTTCTCGGCAGCCTGGGAACGATGTCGACTCCGGAGAGGGAGGCGATGGCGCCGATCTTTGCGCGGACCAGGTCACTGAGTTCGGTTGGCAGGGTGTCGATGCGCTCGGAGTAGATGGTTGTCGGGACCACGAGTGTGGCGAGAGCGACAGGGGGAGGGGTGGTTTGATCCAGGCTGGGCCTTCTCGCCGGGCCGGGACCGGGTTGCCGTCGCTGGCCTTGGTAGTAGGCGTGCTCAGACCGGACTGCGGTGGCACCGTTGATGTCGACGCGCGCCCAGCGGCAACGCCCCTATTACTTGAACAATCCGTGGATGAGGCGTTCGGGCTGAGGCACAGAGGGTGGTGCCGGTCGTCCGGCGAGTGCGCACAGGGTGTCCGGCAGTTGCGGCGGTGTAACCCTCGGGTTGGTGCGCGTCCTCGTCAGACGACCGGCCATCGCGATCAGTCGTCGAGCACTGCCAGGGCGTCGACCTCGACGAGCAGGCCTGGCGGAAGCTGCATGTAGACGGTGGTGCGGGTGGGGAAGGGCTCGCCGACGGCGGCGGTGTACGCCTCGTTCATCTCGGCCAGATGGGCGGGGTCGGTGAGGTATACGCGCAGCATCACGACGTCCTCGAGGCCCGCGCCGCCCGCCTCTAGGACGGCGGTGACGTTGCGCAGGGCCTGTGTGGTCTGTTCGGCGACCGTGGTGCCGGCGACCTCACCGGTGTCCGGGTCGAAGGGGAGCTGCCCGGAGACTTGCAGGAGGGGGCCCTTGCGGATGCCTTGGGACAGCGGGGCCGGCAGGGTGGGTGCGTTCTCGGTGGTGATGACGGTTCTGGTCACGGTGTTCCTTGTAGGGGTTGCGGACGGATCGATATGCGGGTCAGTTCCAGGCTTGGCGCTCGCGGCTTCTGGGGTCGTCGACCTGGGTCCAGTGGGCGTCGATGCGCATCGTGGCCCGGCGCTCGGTGTCGTACGGGTCCCAGCCGGGGTCGCCGGTCTGGGCGAACCGGACCCAGGCGGCGTGCATGCGGGTGGCGAGATCGGTGGGGGGCTTGTCGGGGCCGAGTAGGGCGTCGGGGCCTTTCAGCTCGGGCCGATCCGTGCGGTCGAAGACGAAGGGCAGCTCGACCGCGTGGGTGGCGCCGAGCTGTCCGTCCAGGGCGTGGGAGCGCCAGGCGAACTCGTAGGCGTAGGTGGCGGACTCGGGGTGTGCGGCGTGTGCGCCGGCCAGGGCCCAGCTGCCCGCGCCGAACAGTGCGTCGCCCATGATGGCGGAGCGCAGCTCGCCGGCGGACGACTCGGGGCGTGTCGTGCGGTAGGTCTCGACGAGTTGCGCCGGTTTCGGGTGCGAGCGCACCGCCGTGTCGTCGACGTCCCCGGCGGTCGAGGTGGAGTACTTGCCCACGGGGACGAGGTAGAGGTGTCCCTCTTCGGTGTTGGTTCCGATGAGCAGGTCGATGTCGCTGCTGTGCCCGGCGGCGACGGATTCGGCGGGCTGCGTGTCGAGGACGAGGCTGAAGGGGCTGAGTCCGATCAGTGGGTCGTGGTGGGTCTCGGTGTGCAGGTCGATGCCCGCGAGCCGGGAGGCGGCCTCGACCAGGCGGGCGTCGGAGATGTCCGCGAAGGAGTCGAGGTGGGGCTCGATGTCGAGGGCCTCGGCTGCTGCCTGGGTGACGCGGGCGGCCTGCTCGGTGGTGAATGCCCCTAGGCCGCTGCCGCTTTGGACGATGGCCCGACGGAAGAGGCCCGTGGCGTCGGGGGTGGCGAGGACGCCGCCGACGATGGTCGCCCCGGCCGACTGGCCGAAGAGGGTGACGTTGTGCGGGTCACCGCCGAAGGCGGCGATGTTCTCCCGCACCCAGCGCAGTGCGGCGACGACGTCGAGCAGGCCGCGGTTGGCGGGCGCGCCGGGGATGTCGAGGAATCCGGCGATGCCGAGTCGGTAGTTGAGGGTGACGAGGACGACGCCGTCGCGGGCGAAGGCGGAGCCGTCGTACATCGCGGACCGCGTCGATCCGGCGACGAATCCGCCGCCGTGGACGAACACCATGACGGGCAGGTCGTCACCACCGCTACCGCCGTCGTCGGCGGGTGTGAAGACGTTGACGGTGAGGTAGTCGTCGCCGCGGCTCCAGCCGGTGCCGAAGTAGGGGGTCATGTTCACGCTGCCGAGCTTGCGTTCGGACTGCGGCGCGTTGGGTCCGGGCACGGTGGCGTCTCGTATGCCGTCCCACGGCTCGTGCGGCTCGGGCGGCGCGAATCGGCCGGCGCCGCGGGGCGGGGCGGCGTAGGGGATGTTGAGGAAGGCGGCGGTGTCGCCCTGGCGCAGGCCGCGGACGGTTCCCTGTGCCGTGGTCACGATGGGGTCGGGGTGGTGGAGGTTCACGGTGGTGACTTTCCTCAGGGTCTCAGGCCTGCTCGGTGTACGGGGCGAAGGGGGCCCAGCCTTTGATGGCGAATTTGTCTGCCTCGCGGACCACTTCGGCGGCGCCGTGGCCGCCGAAGTGCGCGGGGATCACGAGGGCGTTGTTGTCGGCCGCCCAGCCCAGCACCTTGCGGCGGGTGGCGCGCGAGCCCGCGGGGTCCTCGCAGAAGCAGCTGTTGGCGTGGGGCTCGAGGATCTGCACGGGGCTGTGGAGCATGTCACCGACGAACACCGCGCGGTCTGTCCCGGAGGTGAGGGTCAGCACGGAGGAGCCCGGGGTGTGTCCGGGAGCCGGGTCCAGGCGCAGGTCGGCGTCGATCTGGTGGCTGTTCTCCCACAGCAGCGTCTGGCCGGCCTGGTGCACCGGGGCCACGCTGTCTTCGAAGACGTTCTGGTTGCCGCGGCCGAGCAGTGGCTTGTGGCCGTTTGCGGGATTCCAGAAGTCGAAGTCGTCCTTCGGCATCAGATAGGTGGCGTTGGGGAACGTGGGCACCCACTGCCGGTCGTGCAGGTACGTGTTCCAGCCGACGTGATCGATGTGGAGATGGGTGTTGATCACGATGTCCACGTCCTCGGGCTCGACGCCGGCCCGGGCGAGATTGGCGAGGAAGCCTGTTTCGAGGCGGTTCCACACCGGTGCGTAGGGGCGGTCCTTGTGATTGCCCACACCGGTGTCGACCAGGATGGTCTTGCCCCCGCTGCGCAGCAGCCAGGTCTGGATCGCGGAATTGACGATGTTGGTCTCGGAATCGAGGAAGTCCGGCGTCAGCCAGGAGGCGTTGTCGTCCCACACCTCCTTCGGGCTTTCCGGGAAGAAGGTGTCGGGCGTCATGTCGACGGAGCCGTAGTACTCCCATACCCGGGTGATGGTGACATTGCCGAGCGTGATCTGGTCCATGAGGTGTCCTTGGGGAATGTGGAGGAATTCCCTAGAAACAGTACGAGCGGCCCCGGCGCGCGCGGTATCGGTAACGTGAACCATCCCGGGTCTCATGCACACACTGTCATTTGTGTGCGACCGGTTGATCGGCACGGTGTTCAGCGTAGTACTTGGCTTCGTACTCGGCCGGTGGGATCCGCCCGAGACGATGCATGAGCCGGCCGGTGTTGTACCAGTGCACCCACGCCGAGGTGGCCTCCTCGACGTCACCGATGG
>NZ_JBFUGT010000303.1:0-7793 GCF_056402775.1 Rhodococcus sp. P3_B8 | reverse complement strand
CTCGAGGTCCTCCGCCGCCTGCACGCGCGGGTGGGTGATCGCCTGGTGCTGATCTCCGTCGGCGGCATCGAGACCGTCGACCAGGCGTGGGACCGGATCCTGGCCGGGGCGTCCCTCGTGCAGGGTTACACCGGATTCATCTACGGTGGGCCGTTCTGGGCACGCCGCATCCACAAGGGGCTGGCCCGGAAGGTGCGCGAGGCCGGCTACTCCTCCGTCGCCGATGCGGTCGGCGCAGGCGCCGTGCGCTGACACCGACCGCACACAGACAGGTGGCCGGCGAATCCGAGGATTCGCCGGCCACCTAAGTCTTTCCGGAGCTACCGGGCTACTGCTCGTACGTCCCCTGGATCTTCGCGCGAGCGATCGCATGCGAGAACAGGTTGAAACCCAGGAACGCCGGCGTCGAATCGGCCGTGACCCCGTCGAGGGTCTCCACGTCGAGCGCGTGGACCACGAAGATGTAGCGGTGCGGACCGTGTCCTTCCGGCGGTGCCGCACCGAGGAAGCGACGCAATCCGGCGTCGTTCTTCAGCGTGATCGCACCGCTCGGCAGCCCGGTTCCGTCGTCGTCGCCTGCACCGCTCACCAGCGTGGTCGTGTCGGCCGGAATGTTGGCAACAGCCCAGTGCCAGAATCCGGACGCCGTCGGCGCGTCGGGGTCGTACACCGTCACCGCGAAGCTCTTGGTCTCGGCGGGGAATCCCGACCACGACAGCTGCGGTGAGTTGTCGTAGCCGCCGGCGCCGAAGATTCCGCTGACCTGTTCCTTGTTCAGCGGCTGCCCGTCGGTGACGTCGGTGGAGGTCAGCTCGAAACTCGGCAGGTCGGGAAGTGCCTCGTACGGGTCGTGTGACATGCGGTTCCTCTCTTGTCGCGTATCGGTTCTCGGATCAGCTGTGGAGCAGAAAATGTTCCAGCACGCGTGTACCGAACAGTAGTGCGTCGACCGGTACCCGTTCGTCGACACCGTGGAACAGCGCGCTGAAATCCAGGTCGGCGGGCAGCTGCAGCGGAGCGAACCCGAAGCACCGGACGCCGAGCTTCGCGAACGCCTTGGCGTCGGTTCCACCCGACAGCATGTAGGGCACGGTCCGGGCACCGGGATCGTGCGCGAGGATCGCGTCGTTCATGGCGTCGACCAGATGCCCGTCGAACGTCGTCTCGTAGGAATCGAGTTTCGTGATCCATTCACGCTGGACGTCCGGCCCGATGAGCTCGTCGACCGTCGCCTCGAACTCGGCCTGCCTGCCGGGCAGGATCCGGCAGTCGACGACGGCCTCCGCGGTCTGCGGGATGACGTTGGCCTTGTAGCCGGCCGAGAGCATGGTCGGGTTCGCGGTGTCGCGCAGGGTGGCACCGATGATGTTGGCGATGGTGCCGAGTTTCGCGAGGGTGCCGTCGAGGTCGGGCGACTTCGRGTCGAAGTCGAGTCCGGTCTCCTCACCCGCCGCTGCGAGGAATTCGGCCACCGAATCGGAGATGACCAACGGGAAGGTGTGCGCACCCAGCCGGGCGACTGCCTGCGCCAGGATGGTGACGGCGTTGTCGGTGTGCAGGAACGAACCGTGCCCGGCCCGGCCCTTGGCCGTCAGCCGCATCCATCCGAGGCCCTTCTCGGCGGTCTCGACGAGATAGAGCCTGCGGTCGGTGCCGTCCGGTCGCGGAACGGTCAGGGAGAAACCACCGACCTCACCGACCGCTTCCGTCACACCCTCGAACAGGTCAGGGCGATTCTCGACCAGCCACTGGCAGCCGTACTTGCCACCGGCCTCTTCGTCGGCGACGAAGGCGAACACGAGATCGCGGGGAGGAACGATTCCCTCGGCCTTGAACTGGCGGGCCACCGCCAGGATCATCCCGACCATGTCCTTCATGTCGACGGCGCCGCGACCCCACACGTATCCGTCCTCGACGGCTCCGGAGAACGGGTGGACGCGCCAGTCCGCCGGCTCGGCGGGAACGACGTCGAGGTGGCCGTGCAGCATGAGGGCGCCGCGGTCGGGGTTCGACCCCTTCAGCCGCGCGAATACGTTGCCGCGGCCCGGTGCACCCGACTCCACGTACTCGGTCTCGTAACCCACTTCCTGCAGCTGGGCCGCCACCCACTCCGCACACTCGCGTTCGCCCCTCGTCGTGGCGAGCTCTCCGGTGTTGGACGTGTCGAAGCGGATCAGTGAACTGACGAGATCCACGACTTCGGCTTCGGCGCGACCCTGGCCTGGGGTTTCCTGTGTAGTTGGCACTCCACTTTCCTACCACCGCAGCAGCGGAAACGCTCAGGTGAGAGGGGCGATTTGGGCCGTGGCGGTTCATCGGTTAATCTTTTGCAGCACCCAGGAAATGGGGGCAAGCAAGTCCGAGTGGCGGAATGGCAGACGCGCTAGCTTGAGGTGCTAGTGTCCTATTAACGGACGTGGGGGTTCAAGTCCCCCCTCGGACACTCTGAGTTGAGACAGACGAAAAGGCCCCGGTTCATCGAACCGGGGCCTTCTTCGTGAGAGGGCGAAGTTCGATGGGTGAAACAACGACGACGATCGATCCGTCGGAGCTCGAGATCTGCTTGAAGGTTCTCGATCAGGCGGCGGAACTCGACGACGCGGATCCCGATTCCGTCACGGTCCAGCGCGCCGTCGGTCACCTCTTCAAGAAGTTGAAGAAGCGCAGGCGGATCGCGGCCCGCGACGCCGTCTCCGAGGCCGACCGTCAGGTCGTCGCCGCGACCGCCACGGGTTCCCCCGATCGAATCGACGACGAGACCGCAGGCATCCCCCTCACGTCGAACGCCGACGGCGCGTCCGCGGGCACCCTGATCCGGCCCCGCCCGTGCTACATCTGCAAGCAGCGGTACACCCGGGTCGACGCCTTCTACCACCAGCTGTGCCCCGACTGCGCGGCGACGAGCCGCGCCAAGCGGGACGCGCGCGCCGACCTCACCGGACGCCGGGCGCTGCTGACCGGCGGCCGCGCCAAGATCGGCATGTACATCGCGCTGCGGTTGCTCCGCGACGGAGCCCACACGACGATCACGACACGCTTCCCCAACGACGCCATCCGCCGGTTCAAGGCGATGGAGGACAGCAGCGAGTGGATCCACCGGCTGCGCGTCGTCGGAATCGATCTGCGCGACCCGGCGCAGGTCGTCGCGCTCGCCGACTCCGTTGCCGCGCAGGGCCCGCTGGACATCCTGATCAACAACGCCGCGCAGACGGTGCGACGCTCCCCCGGCGCCTACAGCGCGCTCGCGGATGCCGAGTCCGGTGCCCTTCCCTCCGGCGACCTGCCCGACGTCCTGACGTTCGGCAAGACGAGCGACGCCCACCCGGCGGCACTCGCCGGTTCACTGTCCGACGTGTCCGCGATGGCGGGCGCCGCACTGTCCCCCGACGCGGTGAGCTCACTTGCGCTGGTCGCGAAGTCGGCATCCCCCGATCGCATCGACCAGGGTCTGGCGATCGACGCCGGCGGACTCCTGCCCGACCTCGCGCACACGAACAGCTGGGTCCAGACGGTCGAGGAAGTCGACCCGATCGAGCTGCTCGAGGTGCAGTTGTGCAACTCGGTCGCCCCGTTCATCCTCGTGTCCCGGCTGCGCCCCGCGATGGCGGCGGCAGGCGCCCGCCGCAAGTACGTGGTGAACGTCTCCGCGATGGAGGGCCAGTTCAGCCGCGCCTACAAGGGCCCGGGGCATCCGCACACCAACATGGCGAAGGCCGCGCTGAACATGCTCACCCGCACCAGCGCCAAGGAGATGCTCGAGGACGGCATCCTCATGACCGCGGTGGACACCGGGTGGATCACCGACGAGCGGCCGCATTACACCAAGATGCGCCTGGCCGACGAGGGTTTCCACGCCCCCCTCGACCTCGTCGACGGCGCCGCCCGCGTCTACGACCCCATCGTCCAGGGCGAGCAGGGCGTCGATCTGCACGGCTGCTTCCTGAAGGACTACGAGCCCTCACCCTGGTGATCGAACACAGCTCGGATCCGCCTACGAGAGCATCGACACAGCCGGAGCACTCTCCGGCACGGGGATAATAGGGGTCGTACCGATACCTGCAAATGGAGGCGCTTCATGGCGATAGCCGTTGTCCACCGAGACAGCCCGGAAGGCCGGGCGGCCATCGTCCACGCCGCCCGCGAGGCTGTGCAACGACGGGAACAGCTGCTCGTCCTCCACGTCCTCGACGACGACCCCGGGCAGGACGCCGAGTCCGACCGGTCCGCCTTGCGCGCCGAGATCCAGGCGACGCTCGAGGGCGGCGGGGTCGGCGAGTCGTCGTGGGAACTGCGCACCAACGAACACGACGGAGATCAGGTGAGCGCACTGTGCGCGCTGGTCGACAGCAGCGGTGCGGATCTGCTCGTCGTGGGTACCCGGCGCATGTCCCCGATCGGCAAGTTCCTCCTGGAACGGTGGCTGCAGCGCCTCCTGCTCGAGGTCGACATTCCGATCCTGGTGGTCAAGGAAGACGTGCGCGGCACCGCCTGAGCCCGTTACCCGGCGGACCCGGCCGGGCGACGCCTACGATGGCGTAGGGGGAACTTCGGATGTCAGGGGTGCATCGATGGGGAACGTCTTCTTCGAGGTCGTCGCCGACGCCACTGCCGTCGCGCACCTGATCTTCATCCTCTACGTCGTGTGCGGCGGGTTTCTCGCCTGGCACTGGCCGCGCACCATCGCCCTCCACCTCGCCGCGGTGGCCTGGGGATTCACCGGCCTCCTCGTCGGCATCGACTGTCCGCTGACACACGTGGAGAGCTGGGCCCGGGTCCGCGCCGGGCAGGACCCACTCCCCTCGTCCGGGTTCATCTCCCACTACCTCACCGGGGTCGTCTACCCGGAATCCGCCGCGGGAGCGATCCAAACTCTCGTCGCGCTCGGCGTCGTCACCTCGTGGGTCGGCTACGTCGTCCTGCGCCTCCGCACCCGCGTACCCCTCGCACCCACCCACCCCGGTACCGGAGTCTGAGCTCCCGCTTCCCTACCGCCGAGTAGGGTCGTGCCATGACAGACAGCGCACGTGAATTGGATCTCGTCGTCTACGGGGCCACCGGCTTCGTCGGCACACTTCTCGCCAACTATCTCGCACAGCACGCCCCGGACGGCGTGCGGATCGCGCTCGCGGGGCGGACAGCCGCCAAACTCGAAGCGGTGCGGTCCTCGCTCGGTCCGCGCGCGGCGCAATGGCCCCTCATCGTCGCGAACTCCGACGACGCCCCGTCGCTCGCAGCCCTGGCGGGACGCACCCAGGTGGTCGCGACGACGGTCGGGCCGTACGCCAAGTACGGACACGCCCTCGCGTCGGCCTGCGCCGAGGCGGGCACCGACTACGTCGACCTCACCGGAGAGGTGCTGTTCGCCCGCGAGAGCATCGACGCCAACCACGATCGGGCCCGCGAGACCGGCGCCCGGATCGTCCACTCCTGCGGGTTCGACTCGATTCCGTCCGACCTCGGGGTGCACGTCCTGCACGAGAAGGTCCGGGAGGACGGCGCCGGCGAACTCACCGACACCACCCTGGTGGTCACATCTGTGCGCGGCGGCGTCAGCGGCGGCACGATCGATTCGCTGCGCACACAGGTGGACGTGTCGAAGAAGAATCCGGCGTCGCGGCATCTCGCGGCGTCGCCGTACTCGCTGAGCCCCGACCGCTCGAAGGAACCGGACCTCGGCAAGCAGTCCGACATGAGCGTGGTCAACGGCAAGGACATCGCACCCGGCCTGAAGGGGTGGAAGGCCCCCTTCTTCATGGGCCCCTACAACACCCGGGTCGTGCGGCGCAGTAACGCGCTCCGCGACTGGGCCTACGGTCGCGAATTCAAGTACCGCGAGGTCATGAACGTCGGAAGCTCCCCGATCACACCGGTGATCGCGGGTGCGGTGGCGGCCGGCCTCGGCGCGTTGATCGTCGGAATGGCCCTCCCGCCCACCCGGTACGTCCTCGACCGCGTTCTGCCCTCACCGGGCGACGGCCCCAGCGAAGAGGCGCAGCGCAAGGGCCACTTCACCATCGACGTGTACACGACCACCACCACGGGCGCGCGCTACACGTCGCGGGTGAAGGCGAAGGGCGACCCCGGATACAGCGCCACCGCGGTGATGCTCGGCGAATCCGCGCTGAGCCTCGTCCTCGGCGGCGATGCACTGCCGGATTCGGCCGGTGTCCTCACCCCCGCGACGGCACTCGGCGACGTCCTGGTGACACGGCTGCGCGACGCGGGCTTCGAGATCTCTGCGCGAAAACTGTGAGCGGTTGGGCGCGTGTGAAGATGACACGCGCCCACCCCTCCAGCTAGTGTCGAGCCTTGTGCGCGGACGGCCGCGCACGCGACGAGAGATGTGGGAGTCCGAGTGAACGGCACGAGCGCGCAGGCAGGCCCCGCGGCCTCGCTCGCCCTCATGCCCTTCTGGCCCTCCCGCCGAGGCCATGCCTTCGACCAGGGATGTTGCTGACCAGCCTGCTCGCTGGTCTTTGCTGCCCTGACGGTTCGCTCTCTCGGTCGGAGTCTCGATGTTCAAGCTCTTGATTTTCACGCTGGTCGGCGTGGGTGCCCAGCTGGTCGACGGCGCTCTCGGCATGGCCTTCGGCGTGACTGCGACCACCCTGCTCGTGTTCAGCGGCGTCGGACCGGCACACGCCAGCGCAGCAGTGCATTTCGCCGAGGTCGGCACCACGCTCGCCTCCGGCGCGTCGCACTGGCGGTTCCGCAACATCGACTGGGCCCTCGTACTGCGCCTGGGTGTCCCCGGCGCCATCGGCGCGTTCCTCGGTGCGACGGTGCTGTCCCAGTTGTCGACGGCCGCCGCCGTCCCCGTGACGTCGACGATCCTGCTGGCGATCGGTGTGTACGTCCTGCTCCGCTTCTCGATCCGCCCTCCCGCCGTCAACGACGCCCGGACGTCGCCGCACACGGCGAAGTTCCTGTCACCGCTCGGCCTGTTCGGTGGATTCATCGACGCGAGCGGCGGCGGCGGCTGGGGGCCGATCACCACCAGCACGCTGCTCTCGCGCGGCAAGACCGCACCGCGCACCGTCATCGGTTCGGTCAGCGCGTCGGAGTTCCTGGTGTCCGCCGCGGCCAGCATCGGGTTCATCTTCGGTCTCGGCAGCGACTTCTTCGACAACATCCCCATCATCGCGGGGCTGGCTCTCGGGGGCATCATCGCCGCACCGCTCGCCGCCTGGCTCGTCAGCCGGGTGCCCGCGACCCTTCTGGGTACCGGTGTCGGCGGCATCATCATCATCACCAACGCGCAGAAGCTGTTCAAGACGTTCGACGTCACCGGTGTCGCCGCCACCCTCGGGTACCTCGCTCTCGTTGCGGTGTGGGCCGGACTGCTGGTCGTCGCCTGGCGTCGTTCGCGTCTCAGCGCGGCAGAGGCCGCAGGCGATCTGCACCGGATCGACGCCGAGAACGACACGCCCATCGAGTCGGAGGCCCCGTCTCTGGAGCCGTCCACCGGCGAGAAGGCCTGACCTCACTTCCCGCCCTCACCTCGGGGCGATCCTCCGCCGAGCATCTGCCACACCGCATCCTTACCAGCGGGTAACATTGGCTGCGGTTCATGGCACCCGTCCGGTGCTCCAAGTGCGGAACAGTGAGGCATTTCATGACTGAGMGTGTTGAGGTCGGCGGTCTGCAGGTCGCGAAGGTGCTCTACGACTTCGTGAACGAGGAGGCGCTGCCGGGGACCGGGGTGGACGCCGACGGGTTCTGGTCGGGTGCGGCCAAGGTGATCGACGAGCTGGCGCCGAAGAACAAGGCCCTGCTCGCCACCCGCGACGACC
>NZ_JBFUGT010000302.1:0-7806 GCF_056402775.1 Rhodococcus sp. P3_B8 | reverse complement strand
GTTGAGGTGGATACCGAGGTCCCGTGCGATCGGAGCCAGTGTTCCGRGGAAACGCGCCGTCGCAGCCAGCTGTTCCGTCCACGCCACGTCGGTGCGGAAGCGGTCGTATGCCCAGCGGCCGCGGTACGCCGACTTGTAGTTCGCGGTGGCCACCCAGAGCTCACGGCAATCGATGGCGGCGCAAGCTTCCATCATCCGGCGGAAGCCGAGGACGATGTCACCGTCGCCGACGGCGCGCAGCTCCGGCGCCTCCGGGTTCGCGTAGGGATTGACCTTGCCCAGACCGGTCTCCAGGTACATACCCAGTTCGTCTGCCTTGGATCGGATGTCGCGCAGTTCAGCGGCGTCCAGGGCCGGACTCATATCGAGTACGGTCCGGAAGAACAAGCCGGCCATACCCAGTTCGTGGGCGTGTTCGAGGCTGTTCACGGGACCCCGAGTGCGGCTTTCGGGAATCTTGCGTCCGTCTACACCAATTCGCATGTCTACCTACTTCCGTCAGGGATGATCGATGTAATGAGAGGCCGAGACTCGACGGCCTCACGGCAGAGTCAGGACGCCACCGGGGATGGTTCGCCCGGCACGTGCCAGATCCGGGTCGGGAACCGGCACCGCCTCGAGCAGTTCGCGGGTGTATCGGTGACGCGGAGTGGAGAACACCTGCCGGGTGGGCCCTTCCTCCACCACCACGCCGGATCGAAGGACCGCCACCTGAGAACAGAGTTGCTGCACGATCGCGAGATCGTGCGCGATGAACAAGATCGTCAAACCGAGCTCCTCGTGCAGGGACGCCAGCAGGTTGATCACCTGTGCCTGTACCGAGACGTCCAGGGCCGACACCGGTTCGTCGCACACGAGCAACCTCGGGCGAAGGATCAGGGCACGCGCGATGGCGATACGCTGCCGCTGTCCACCGGAGAACGTCGCCGGCAATCGGCCCATCGCATCCGGGTCGAGACCCACCTCGATCAGGGTCTGCGCGACCCGCTCGCGCCGCTCCGCGCGGGTACGGGCCAGCCGGTGCACGACGAGTCCCTCGCCGACGATCTGCTCCACCGTCATCCGAGGGTTGAGGCTGGCGTACGGATCCTGCGCGACCAACTGGACGTCGCGACGAAACCGGCGCAGCTCTCCGCCCCGGAGCGCATGGACGTCACGCCCTTCGAAGGTGGCGGTCCCGGAGYCCGGTCGCTCGAGCCGAACGATGCACTTGACGAGCGTGGATTTGCCGGAACCGGATTCGCCGACCAGCCCGAACGTTCCGCCCTCTGGTACCGACAGGTACACGTCATCGAGCGCCTTGCTGCCGCGGGATCCTCCGAAAGACTTGTTCAGAGCTCGGATGTCGAGAAGAGGTGTCCCGTTCATCAGTTCCCGCTCCCTTGATCGAGATGGCAGGCGAGACGTCCGCCGTCAGCGGTCGCCGTCGTCGGTGGGGTTTCACTCGCGCAGCGCTCCATCGCGACAGGACATCGCGGATGGAAGGGGCAACCGGCGGGCCGCAGCGCCGGTGACGGAGGCGCACCGGGAATGGTGGTCATCCGCGAAGGATGAACATCCAGCCTCGGCACCGCAGCGAGCAGTCCTGCGGTGTAGGGGTGCAGAGGGTCCGCGAACAGTGCCCGGACCGGACGATCCTCCACGATCCGCCCCGAGTACATCACCGCGACACGGTCGGCGAGTCCGGCGACGACCCCGAGGTCGTGCGTGATCAACAGGAGGCCGAGCCCTCGTTCACGGGTGACCTCGTCGAGCAGATTCAGCACCTGTTGTTGCACTCGGACATCGAGTGCGGTCGTCGGTTCGTCGGCGATCAGAACTTCCGGCTCACCGATGAGGGCCATCGCGAGAACTACCCGTTGCCGCATGCCCCCGGAGAATTCGTGCGGATAGGCGCCGAGTCGTTCGTGCGCACGCACCACCCCGAGTTCGCTCAGCACCTCGGCAGCCCGCCGCAGTGCGTCCTTCTTCCTGATGCCGCGTTGCCGGAGTGGCTCGCTCACCTGTGCGCCGATCGACTGCAGCGGGTCGAGCGCACCCATCGGGTCCTGGAACACCATCCCGATGCGATTGCCCCGGATCGTGCTGAGGCGGCGTTCGGTCTGCGCCAGGATCTCCGTGTCGCCCAGCCGAATCGAACCGCCGATCGTCAGTGAACCGTCCAAACGCATGAGTGCGCGTGCCGTCACCGACTTTCCCGAACCCGATTCGCCTACCAGAGCCACGCGCTCGCCCGCCGCCACCGTGAGATCCACGCCGTCCACCAACCGGACGGACGTGCCGCCCGGCTCCGTGTCGATGGTCAGCCCGGAGATCTGGAGAAATGCCGTGCGCTGAACTGTTTCTGTCGTCATGTTCGATCACGCTCCTTGTCGTGCAGGGTCGCGCCGCTCGTGCAACATGTCACCGAGCAGGCCGAAGGCCGCGGCCGTGATGACGATCGCGATGCCCGGCACGAGTGCAGCCCACCAGGCCGTCGACAGGTAGTCACGTGCGCCGGCGACGGCCGCGCCCCACTCCGCGCTGGGCGGCTGCGCGCCGACACCGATGAACGACAGACCCGCTAGCACCAGAACGGTGTTGCCGATGTCCCCTGCCCATTTGACGGTCATGACGTCGAGCGAGTTCGGCAGCACGTGCCGTGTCATCAGGCGCCATCGACCGACCCCGAGGACCACTGCGCCGTCCACGAACGGCGACGCCATCGTCTCGCGCATCACCCCGCGCAGCAGTCGCGCCGTGTACGGCCAGCCGGTGGCGATCATCGCGATCAGGGCGCTGCTCAGGCTCGGACCGAGTGCAGCGGCGATACCCAGTGCCACGACGAGTCCGGGAAGAGCGAACCCGATGTCCGTCACTCGCATGCAAGTTTCGTCGACCCACCGTCCGCCGACCGTGGCCATCGTGGCGAGAACCGTTCCGATGAGCGAGTACGCGGCGACGACCAGAACTGCGGACAGCACCGACGACCGGGTGCCCGCGATCGTGCGCCACAGAACATCGCGCCCTTGGTCGTCGGTCCCGAGCCAGTGTTCGCTGCTGGGAGCGGTAAGGGCGTTCGCGATATCCGACCGGTAGACGGATTCCGGTGCGACCCAGGGACCGGCGACGGCGAGCACCACGATCACGGCGACAGCACCGACGACGACGACGTCGAGAAGTCCCCATCTCGATCGGCGTCGACGCCCGCGAATCGAGGCGGATCTCCATCGGCCGACCACTCCAGTCACTCCGGTGACATTCGCTGCAATACTCATCGGACTCACTGCACCTTTCCGGGTGTACGCAGCCGGGGGTCGTGGGCCAGCTGGAGCATGTCCACGATGAAGTTCGCGACGACGACGATCACGCCGACGACGGTGACGGTGCCGATGACCGCGGTGATGTCCTTGCGACTGACCGCATTGGAGAGGTAGTCGCCGACCCCGGACAACCCGAACACGGACTCGACGAAGATCGCGGAACCGACGAGCATGCCGATCTCGATGCCGATGATGTTCAGAAGCGGTCCGGTCGCGTTGGGAAGTGCATGCCTGGTCCACAGACGCAGGGTTGGAACACCTTTCGCTCGGGCAACGGTCATGTGATCGCGGCCCCGGACCCGGAGGAGATCGGCACGGAGAGCCCGGAACATCTGTGCGGCGACGGCGACGGAAAGCACGAACGCGGGCAGCATCAGATGCTGAAACGCATTGCTGAACGCGGCGAAGTCTCCGGCGAGGGTGGCGTCGACGAGTGTCATCCCCGTTCGGTGCGGGACCTCGACGCCCACCGAGATACGTCCCGAGATCGGCAGGATCTGCAGCCACGAGCCCAGCACCCATTGCAACATCAGCGCGAGCCAGAAACCGGGAAGCCCGAATGCGACGATCGCACCGACGCGGCTGACCTTGTCGAATCCTCCTCGTGATCGCGCCGCTGCGATCGTCGCCATCGGAACCGCGAAGGATACCGCGAGCACCATTGCGAGAAAGACCAATTCGAGCGTTCCGGGTAGTCGCGCGAGAACGTCGTCGAGCACCGGCTGGCGGGTCGAACTCGAGGTGCCCAGATCGCCGTGGAGCATCCGGCCGAGATAGTCGAAATACTGCCTGGCCGCCGGCCTGTCCAGTCCCAGCTGACTACGCACCTCTTCCACCTGGTCCGGAGTGGCGCTCTCCCCCGCGGCCACCTGCGCTTCGTCCCCGGGAATCACCTTGGTCATGGCGAAGACGATGGTGGCCARTCCGACCAGGGTGAGGAGCGCCGCGCCCAGTTTGCGGCCGAGAAACGCCACCGGCGCCGTGAGGCGATGTACGGCGCGAGGCATGTCGAGTGTCGTCATCGGGTACTCCCTCACGCCACGCGGATCGCGGGAACCCAGACTCCGCTGCCCACGACCGCCGGACCGACACCGGTCACCCTGTTGCTGTGAGCGGTGGTCTGCCCCAGGGTGTACATGTTGACGGCCACCGCGTCGTTGCGAATATCCTCTTGAGCCTGCTTGTACAGGTCACACCGCGCCCCGGCATCGGATGTCTCGGCCGCGCGGCCGAGCAACTCGTCCACCGTGGGGTTGATGTAGCCGGACTTGTTCGTTCCGACCTGGTCCGACTTGTAAGTCTTGACGAGCATCACTCCGGGATCCGGGTACTGCGCGAAGTCGGTGGCGAGCATCATCTGCGGAATCGAGTCGGGCGATTTCAGAGCCGACAGATAATCCGCGTACGCGATGGGCTCGAGATCCAGCGTGACACCGATCTGCGCGAGGTTGGACTGCAGCAGCGTCGCCTCGCGTTCCTGCTCCTTGAAGACGGGCTGGAATTTCATGGTGAGGGTGAGGTCGGACATTCCGGCGTCGGAGAGCAACTTCTTCGCCTGTCGGAGATCCTGCCCATAGGCGGGCATCTCCGGCCGGCACGAGAACTGTCCAGGCAGCGGGCCGGTGGCGATGCTGCCGTTGCCACCACGAATCGTGGCGAGGCCACCGGTGTAGTCGTACGCCAGCTGGATGGCCTGTCGTACGGCCTTGTTCGCCGTCGGCCCGTTCATCACGTTGAAGAAGATGTTCGCCTGAAGGTTGACGGGCTGACTCTGCACCGTCACGCCGGAGAAGCCGTCCAGCGCCTCGGCGTCGGCGTTGGTGAGCCCGAAGGACACATCGATGTTGCCTGCCTTCAGTTCCGCACTCTGCGTGGCGCTCTCGTCGATTCGCCGATAGACGAGCGAGGCCGGACGACCCGCGTCGCCCGCCCAGTAGTCGTCGAACCGTGTCAGCGTGTACGTGTCGGCACCGCCCGGGCCTGCCAGGAAGTAGGGCCCGGACCCGGCATCGTGGCCCGCGAGATAGGCCTGACCCCGGTCGGTCCCCTCGTTGGCTTTCACGAGGGCCGAGTTGAGGATGTAGATCTTCGAGAGAGCGCCCAGGAACAGCGAGTTCGGTTCCGTCAGTTCGATCGTCAAGCTCTGCGGACCGGTGACCGTGGTACCCAGGTATCCCGTCATCTGACCGGCAATGCCCTGTCCCAGCGCCGCCGTCCGATCGAGCGTGTAACGGACGTCCTCGGCGGTGACAGGGGCACCGTCGTGGAAGGTCGCCGCGCGCAAGGTCATCTGGATCGATCGCGCATCCGGAGACGGGACGAACTCGGACGCAAGCTGACCGACGATCTCGTTGTCGGCGTCATAGGTGACCAAGGTGTCGTACAACGCCTGGTCGACGAAGTTCGTCTGAGCGTAGTCGGCGCGAATGGGGTCGAGCGTGGAGATCTGATTCTGGTAGGCCAGGACGACGGGGCGGTCGCCCGGTCCGCCATCTGCGTCGGTCCTGGCTGCGCTGGTGCACGCCACCAAGGAGGAGGTGACCGCCAGGCCGATCAGCGCGTACCCGAAACCCTTGCGAGCAAGCATTTTTCGTTCAGTGGACACGGGAATCCTTCCGCATGGAGAGGGTAGTTCCGAAGCTTTCGACGAAGTGAGCGGCGACCGAATTGCGCCACACTGCGCTGCCGGGCCGGATGTATATGGTCTACCAAGTGCGGAACCCGAGCGCCAAGCGTGGAGCGTTACATTCGGGTTAATCCCTCTGACCAGCACTGTCGTGAAACGCGTCCGGTGGTCGACTTCAACTTGGTATGCCATGATCGGTTCATGACGGTGAACCTGAACGGCGAGATCGGGGTCGCGACATCCACGATGTCGCCTCTGGGCACGGGCGTGACCGGCGGACTGTCGGACGTGCCACTCCCGAAGCAGATCTATTCCGTGATTCGTGAGCGCATCATCTCGGGCGCGTATCCACCCGGCAGTCGCCTGCGGGAGCGCGAACTGTCGCAGGAGTTCGACGTCTCGCGGGTCCCGCTCCGCGAGGCGTTGCCCCAGCTGGAGTGGGACGGTTTCATTCAGATCCTGCCGCGGCGGGGCGCGGTCGTGACTCAGCTGTCGTTACGCGACATCGAGGAACTGTTCGACGTGCGGTTGGCGTTGGAACCGTACGCGGCACGATGCGCAGCCGAGAACGTCGCTCGGGGTGCATCCATGGAGGCGCTGCTGTCGACGATGTCGCGCACCGAGGAATTGATCGGAAACGACGAACCCCTCCTGATCCCGGCAGTCAACGCGCGGTTCCACATGGACGTCGTCGAACTGTCCGGCAACAAGCTCCTCGTGTCGGTGATGAATTCGCTGATGGGCCGGGTCCACTGGTTGTTCCGGCTGACGTGGCACCACAATCCCGCGGTGTCGTGTGCGGCGCACCGGGAACTCGTCGAAGCGATCCGCAGCGGAAACGGGAGACTCGCGGAAGCCAGCGCGTTCGCTCACATCGAGCACGGGCGCAAGCCGACGTTGGAGCGCCTCGCGCCGTCCCTGCCCGCAACCCTGTAGGTTGCCGCACCACCTACCCGTCGCCCGATGTCACATCGGTTCGATCTGACGGAACCGCGGTGACATCGGGCGACGGGTCAAGCGAAGAAGAGCGCGGACTACCGAACCACGTCCCGGCGGACGATGGTCTCGTCGCGGCCGGGGCCGACGCCGATGCAGGAGATGTACGCACCCGACAGCTCCTCGAGGCGCAGGACGTAGTTCTGTGCGTTCTTCGGGAGTTCCTCGAACGTCCGGGCGTGCGAGATGTCTTCCCACCAGCCGGGCATTTCCTCGTAGATCGGCTTGGCGTGATGAACGTCGGTCTGCGACATGGGCATCTCGTCGTACCGCACGCCGTCGACGTCGTAACCGACACAGATCGGGATGGTGTCGAGGCTGCTGAGCACGTCGAGCTTGGTGAGGAAGTAGTCGGTGATGCCGTTGACACGCGTTGCGTAGCGGGCGATCACGGCGTCGAACCATCCGGTGCGACGGGCACGGCCGGTGGTGACACCCACCTCGCCACCGGTCTTGGCGAGGTATTCGCCGTTCTGGTCGAAGAGTTCGGTCGGGAACGGGCCCGAGCCGACGCGGGTGGTGTACGCCTTGAGGATGCCCAGCACCGTCGTGATCTTGGTGGGTCCGATGCCCGAACCGACCGCTGCGCCACCGGACGTCGGGTTGGACGACGTCACGTACGGGTAGGTGCCGTGGTCGACGTCGAGGAGCGTGCCCTGCGAACCCTCCAGCAGCACCGTCTCACCGCGCTCGAGTGCCTCGTTGAGCTGCAGGCGCGTGTCCGCGATGCGGTGCTTGAAACCGTCGGCCTGCTCGAGCACCTCGTCGACGACCTGCTGCGGGTCGAGGGCCTTGCGGTTGTAGATCTTGACGAGCACCTGGTTCTTGAACTCGAGTGCCGCCTCGACCTTCTGGGTGAGGATCTTCTCGTCCAGCACATCC
>NZ_JBFUGT010000301.1:0-7840 GCF_056402775.1 Rhodococcus sp. P3_B8 | reverse complement strand
ATGACGGTGCCCAGAGAAATGCTGACGGTGCCGCTCTGGTCGACCTCCACCGAGCTGAGACCGTAGTTCCCCGTCATCACCGCCACGAGCGCGTTGTGCGCCGAACGGTTCGCCTGGATCCAGAGGTCCTCGAACTGCTGGGACTGCACGAGTGAGCTGACGGTGTCGTGGACGAAGTTCTTTGCCTGGCTCGTGATCACCGGTGCGAGGCCGATCACGGCCGCGTCCAGCCGGGGAGCGTTCGCTGCGAGATTCGAGACGTCGGTCAGTGCTTCGAGTGCGTCCTTGGTGAGCCCCTCGACGTCGACTCGGGTGAAGATCTCGTCGGTGATCTGGTTCGTGATGTCCGCCTGGAGGGCCGGATTCGCACCGAGGGGGGCGACCGTGCTCACGTAGCGGTCGGTGTCGAGGATCTGACTTCTCGTGAAGCGTGCGGTGACCGACGCGAGTGCGAGAACGGCGACCAGGACCAGCAGAATCGTGACGGCCGTCCAGCGCAATCCGTTCCGGGGTGGGTGGGCGACCGGTTCTGCCGGAACACCTGCGGCGGCGCCCGCGGCCTGTCCGCGCAGCGTCGCCACCTCGTCGCGCAACCGGAGGAGTTCGGTGCGTTCGTCCTTGTCGAGTGGGCCGGTGCTCGTGCCGTCTTCCATTGCGGATCAGATCACTTCGGGGTTCCAGGTGGCGACCGCCCAGATCACGACGGCGTTCAGCGCGATGATCGTGATTGCCCACCCGGGGTAGTAGGGCAGCCATAGGAAGTTGACGAGGATCGACAGGGCGCACAGCACCATCGCGCCGACACGTGCCCAGGTGGCCCCGGTGAACAGTGCCGCACCGACGGCCGCGACGATCACGCCGAGCACGAGATGGATCCAGCCCCAGGTGGTGACGTCGAATTGGTAGGTGTACTCGATGCCGACGACGATCACGTCGTCCTTGGCTATCGCGGAGATCCCCTGGAGGAACTCGAGCACGCCGACGGTGACGAGAAGAACCGCCCCGCCCATCGACGTTCCCTTTGCCACACCCTGTTTGACCACCGAGTCCTCGGACATGACCGTTCCTTTACGTGTCAAGGCGCGAAACTACCTGGTGAGAATCATTCTCCTCCGGCATTGCAGGTGTTGGCAGGCGGATGCCCGGATCACCTCGACGACATCCTGGTCGGCGACGGGGCCGCACTCGCCTCGATGACCGTGATCGCACGGGATGCGCCCGCGAGCGTGAGTTGCGCAGAAACCAGCGACGACAGGCCCCGGGAGGTGGATGCTTGCCTGGTGAGCGGGCACATCTGAGAACCGTTCCGCACCCAGGCAGCTCACATGCGGGGCTGCCGCACTCGAAGGAGTCACACCATGTTGGATTCATTGTGGGAACTGATCTGGTACACGCTGATGGTGTTCGCGTTCGTCGCCTACCTGATGATCCTGTTTCACGTCCTCGGTGACTTGTTCCGCGACCGCGGCATGTCCGGTCTCGGCAAGACTCTGTGGATCATCTTCCTGGTCGTGCTGCCGTACCTCAGTGTGTTCGTCTACCTCATCGCCCGGGGCCCCGGCATGGCGGAACGGCAACTCGAGGCGCAGAGCGCGGCGAAGCAGGCGACCGACCACTACATCAGGGAGGTGGCCGGGAAGTCGGCTGCCGAACAGATCGCCGACGCAAAAGCATTGCTCGACGCGGGCACCATCACCCAGGCCGAGTTCGACGCCCTCAAGGCAAAGGCGCTCAGCTGACACGCTCAGCGCGAGCCCACAGGCTCGCCGACCGCCCCTCGATCCGGCGTCGACCCCATCGAGGTGCGAAAACTGTTTCGCGTGCTGATCCTGTGCCGCCATCGCCTTCGGGTGTCCGTGCGCGCCCTTCACGAAGGGGGCGGGGTCTGTGCCCGTCAGGGCTGTCGCAGACAGGGTCGGCTCTGCTTGAATTGAGGTATGTGCCGGTGGATGGCGTACTCGGGGGAGCCGATCATCGCGGAGGACCTGTTGTTCCGCCCTAAACATTCGCTGATCGACCAGAGTCTGCACTCACGTCTCGGGGCGACGACCACCAATGGTGACGGCTTCGGTGTCGGCTGGTACGGCGAGGGCACCGAACCGGCGGTGTACAAGAGCATCGAACCGGCCTGGAACGACAGTAATCTGCGGGAGATCGCCGGTCAGGTGCGAACACCCATGCTGCTCGCCCACGTGCGGGCCTCAACCGGGACGCCGGTGCAGCGCAGCAACTGTCACCCCTTCCGGCACGGGCAGTGGTTGTGGATGCACAACGGCGCACTGCGCGGGTTTCACGAGATCAGGCGCGAGTTGGTGATGGCCGTCGACCCGGGGCTGTTCGTCGACATCGAGGGGTCCACGGATTCGGAAACCTTGTTCTTCCTCGCCCTGACGTTCGGTCTCGTCGACGATCCCTTCGGTGCCGTGGCCCGGGCGGTCGGCTTCGTCGAAGACGTCGGCCGCGCCCATGGGGTCGAGGATCCGGTGCAGATGACCGTCGCGACCACCGACGGCGAATCGCTGTGGATCTTCCGCTATTCGAGTGAGCGGCAGTCGAGGTCGTTGTTCTTCTCCACCGAGGTCGCGAAGCTGCGCGCACTGCACCCAGAAGTCGAGGTCCTGCACCGCCTGGGCGGGGAGACCCGTTTCGTGGTCTCCGAGCCCCTCCGCGACCTCGAAGGCGCGTGGAACGAGGTGCCGGAATCCTCGGCCGGGGTGGTCCGGCCCGGCGACGACGAAGTCCGGCCCTTCGAACCGATCGCACCGACATGAGTTCGCGCGGCACCGATATCAACCGGTGACCACACCGCGTGTCGTTGCCATTTCGGGTGTTGCCCCTTGTCCGTTCCGGGGCAGACGATGAATGAATGCGCGGAGATGACGAAATGCTGCAGATCGAACAGGTCATCGCCCGCCTGATCACGCGTTACCCCTCGATCCCACCGGCGGACATCGAAAACACCGTGCGGAACATGCACAAGCGCTTCGTGAACGGGCGAGTACGTGACTTCGTGCCTCTCCTCGTCGAGAAAGCAGCCCGCCGGCACATCACCGAATCGGTCTCGCCGTCGGCCGTACCCGCCGCGCTGCCGCCCGCCGGGTAGCGATCCCACCGGGTAGCGGCTCAGCGGCGATGTGCACAGATCACTTGGCGGTGGCCGTGCGCGGCCGCCCACGACGCGCGGTGGTCTTGGCCGGAGCCGGACTCGTGATCGGAGGCGGACTCTCCGATTCCGGTTCCGCGTCGGCCGTCGACTCCTCGGACGGATCGTCGCGCCAACTGATTTCGATTTCGATCTCGGTCTCGTCGCCGTCGACCTCAATCTCGAGCTCCCACCGGACCCGGTGGGCGACGACGATTTCGATCGAGTCGCCGGCCGAGCCCAGTTCCATCTCGGAGCCGCTCGCGAGGGCCTGCCCGAGCGCGATGAGCCGGTCGGACACCTCTTTCCGGGAGAGCTCGGACTTGCGCTGGATCTCCAGCTTGGGCACGACGACTCCTGACCTCGGCGAGGTGTGTACTCCCCGTAACTGCCGCGGCGCAGGCGGCCGGTCCGAACCGAGGAGAAACCAACAACGATGCCGGCCCGTCTCGGCTCGACGTTGCGACGATCGGTCCTCGGAACGGCTCTGTGGCTTCTGAAATCATCCGAGCGCGTCGGGTATGGAACGACGCTTGGCTCATGCCCGGCCCGGGGCTTGAATTCTAGATAGGTCGCCCCCACACATGAGACACTCAGTGTTGCGGGATCGACGTCGCGCTCGCGTCTACCCCCACCCCATTCCCGTCCCGGGCCCGATGACCTGACCAGGGCGGTGTGCGCGCAGGAGGTGGCCGTGACGTCTTGGGTGGCTTGCCGTCGATTACCGTCCCACCTCGTGTCCGCGGGTCTGCGCGGGCGACCGATCGGCAGGCCGACACGGTCTCGCGCTCACACGCCCGTCCGGATCGACGTCACGACAGCCGCGGCGGTGGGTCTGTGATGACCGAAGGACCGACGACCAGCGATCCCTCCGAGAAGGCAGCGGGCCCGCAACGCCTGCTCGGACTCCTGCTGGCGATGGCGATGTTCGTCCTCGTCGTCGACACATCACTGATGAACGTGTCGATCTCCTCGGTGGTTCGCGACCTCGACACGACCGTCAGCGGCGTCCAGGCCGCGATCGCACTCGAGGCGCTGGTATCCGCCGCGTTCATCCTCATCGGTGGCAAGGTCGGCGATCTCATCGGGCGCAAACGGGCGTATGTGCTGGGCCTGCTCGGCTACGCAGTCGGTGCGTCGGCGATGGCACTCGCACAGAGCCTGACCGCGATCATCATCTTCTGGGCGATACTCGGTGGAATCGGCGCGTCACTCCTGTTGCCCGCCATGCAGTCCCTCATCCACGGCAACTTCGAAGGCGCCGCGCAGAAGAAGGTCTACGCCCTGGTCGGGGCCGCGGCCGCGATCGCCGCCGCCGTCGGACCGCTGCTCGGCGGTTTCATCACCACCTACCTCTCGTGGCGCATCGCGTTCGTCCTCGAAGTCGTCATCATCGCGGTCGTCCTGTCCGGCATCAAACTGGTCCGCGATGTGCCCTACACCGGACCCCGCGTCATCGACCTGATGGGCGCGGCCCTCTCCGTTCTGGGCATGGGCGGGATCGTGCTCGGAATCCTGGTGTGGCAGGAGGGCGGCGAATCCGTTGGTGCGCTCCTGGTGATCGGTGCGATTGCGATGGCCGTGCTGGCGTACTGGCTCGTGCGGCGCAAACGTCAAGGAAAGCCGGCACTGCTGGACCCGGACCTGTTCCGCTCCAAGATCTTCCGACTGGGCATCTCCGGGCAGATGCTCCAGCAGATCGCCCTGGGTGGCACGATGATCGCGCTGCCGATCTACCTGCAAATGGTGCTCGAGTACAACGCGATGCAGGCAGGCTTGTCCCTCGCACCCCTCTCGCTCAGCATGTTCGCAGTGGCGGTGCTCGCGGGCAAGAAGGCCGGCGACCGGCGCCCGAGCAGCATCATCCGCTGGGGATTCGTGCTTCTGACGATCGGGATCGCGGCACTGATCCCGATCGTGCCGCGCGCCGAGTTCGGCTGGGGCCTGGTGATCCCGTTGGTGATCGCCGGATCCGGGTTGGGATTGCTGGTGTCTCAACTCAACAACTACACACTCGCCCCGATCGAGGAGGAGCGGATCAGCGAGGCCGCCAGCGTCAATTCCGCGGCGGGATCGTTCGGGCTCTCGTTCGGGCTGGCGTTCGCCGGCGCCATCATGCTGGCAACGCTGTCCCTCACCTTCACCTCGATGGCGGAGTCGAGCACCGTGCTCCCGCCGGCCGAGCAGCAACAGGTGGCGCAGGTGCTCGAGGACGACGCCGAAGTCATGAGCAACACCCAGCTCGAACAGTTGCTCGTCGACCAGCCCCCGGAGATTCAGGACGAGATCATCCGCATCAACACCGACGCACGACCGCTCGCCCTTCAAATCGCCCTGCTCATCCCCATCCTCGCCGGTCTCATCGGGGTGTTCAATTCGTTCCGCATGAGGCGCATCCCGGAGCCCGCACCACCGGCCTCCGGCGAAGGGCCAGAGGGCGACTGACGCGCGTCTACCCACGGTCTCGTAGTCCTGCCATCACCGATGATGTTCGGACGCCGTGTCGGGCGCGACTCAGAGTCCGGTGTCGGCGGTGATGCGACCCGCGGTGATGGCCTCGAGCAGTGCTGCATGGTCTCGGGCGTTCTGGTCGGTGTACGTGTCGGCGAATTCCGCCATCACATGGTCGAAATCGGTGCCGTCCCCGAGGTAGGCGGCGATGGCGATCCGGTCGCCCCCGCGGGCGTGGGCGAAGGCGAGGGCCCGACCGCACATCCGACCGAGCTTCATCAGTCGGGGGTCTGGAATTCGACCGCCGCCGACCCCGCCACCATCGACGTGCCGGCCCCACCGCGGGTTTTTCGGCGGGATCGGTGGGATCGGTGGAAAGGACTTTGTCCCCTAGCCGGACCGTCGCGTGGGTAGGAACACTGATGGTGACCGGGATCGGTGCCCGCGCCTTGGCCACCGCTCGGCCACATCTGTGCGACTGAGAGTACCCACATGACACGCCTGCAGGCTTCTTCGGTGAGCGCACCGCATCACTGCATTCCCACCCGCCGAGCACTGAGCACGCCGGAGATCCTGCAACGGATCCAGGCGATGTTCGCCGACGGGGACGACCCCGGCTCGGCTGGCACCGACGAGAAGCCGTCGCCCATCTGACATGCAGAAGGTCCGGCTGCGCGCACCGCAACAGTGTTGCGGTGCAAGCGAATTAGATGATCTTGCCCCGTCGGCAGCCTCGTGGTCCCGCCGATGACGATCCGATCCAGTGGCCCCGCCAGGCGGGGATCGTCAGCTGACCGGCCATCC
This sequence comes from Rhodococcus sp. P3_B8, assembly GCF_056402775.1. Classification (NCBI taxonomy): domain Bacteria; kingdom Bacillati; phylum Actinomycetota; class Actinomycetes; order Mycobacteriales; family Nocardiaceae; genus Rhodococcus; species Rhodococcus sp. P3_B8. The sequence continues at coordinate 1,443 of NZ_JBFUGT010000301.1, read as the reverse complement.
CGGTGTGCGGCCGACATCGTTCCATTCTCGATCCCACTGGCGCATCCGGCTTCGCGTATTCACCCACCGGACCCCGCAGAGCAGCAGGAAGGAACCAACCGCGGCGGTGGCCCACACCGACAGCGCGGCGCTGACGGCGATCGCCGCGTTCTCCGGGCCCGATCGGGGCTCGTCGACCACGTGGCCGTCAGGATCGATCCACACCGAGACGGTGTCGCCGCGGTGGGCGCCGGGTCGGGTTTCCACGTCGGTGGACTGGAGGGTGCCATCGGGCGCAGTCCACTGAGCCGTCGCATGGTCTTCGGTGTCCGGGGCGTCACCGGCCGCACCCCCCACGAGGACTTGGTGCGGATCGTCGATGAGAACCGCAGATTGTGCATGTCCGCTCTGCAGGTCGGCGCGGGACTGATCGTTCAGGCGGGTGTTGGTCACCGTTCCGAACGCCGCCGCGAACGGGACCATGATCAGGACGAAGGTGATCACGACGGCCGCGACGACGGCATCGAGACGGTCCCTGGCCCGCATGAGGGGATTTCGGCTCCACGGAGTCAGTCTCCACCAGCGTGATGCGGATGACTGATGGATATTCATCCCGTGCCTCCTCGGCCATCCTTACTGAATCCGAGTCTTCCGCACCCAGGGCGCGCGGCGTAGAGCACAAGGTCATCGGCAGAAGCGACAGAGAAAGCACCTTCCCGGCCACGTTCCACCGGGCGTGCGTCGACGGCAGGCCGGCGACGCGGAGACCAGCCGCCAAGGACGAACGGGTGACCTTCGGCCCTGGAACTGAGTTCGCGGTGACCGCACCGCGCGGAAGCATCGTCACCCACACGACGACGGTGGCACGTGCCGCCCCGTCCGCCCCGTCCGATGCGATGCGATGAGCTGAGCGTGCCCCGAGACGAAGAGTCGAGTGCGTCTCCGGCCCCAGTGCCGGAGAAATCGGTGGTGATCGCGCCGCTACCGAGGCCAAGTCCGACCACGGTCACCACGCGCAGTGGGAGCCCTATCGCTGGTCGCCTGCCAGCCGGGGCAGGGTCAGGCGGCGGCCAGTGACGTACTCGATGTCGAGGACGAGGTAACAATCCGAGGGTCGGATCGTCCACGGGGGCGGACCGGTGTGGTCGAACCCGCACAGATACTCGGAGCCGGTGGCGGTGCGGGCGTGGCCGAGAACGACCACACTCCATCCGTCCCGGGTTCCCGCCTCGACATGCCCGGCCTCGAACGCCACGAACGTCCGATCGAAGCGGCCGAACCAGGACTCGTTCTCGGTCGCGATGACGATCTCGGAGCGGGGGGCGGCGAAGGTCACCAGCCGCACCGCGGGCAGGGCGTCCTCGGTGTAGAGCAGACGACCTGTGGGCACCGACTGCAATGCGTGGACGCATTCGGTCGGGGTCAGGGTGCCGTCAGTGTCGGAGGTGCGCATCACACTGTGGT
>NZ_JBFUGT010000300.1:0-7881 GCF_056402775.1 Rhodococcus sp. P3_B8 | reverse complement strand
CTGGCGGTGCGGGCCGAGCAGCATGCCGGTGAAGGTGGGCGGCCGGCGTTGACCCATCGGGTGCGGCCGGCGCGGATTCCGTTGTCGTTGGCGCAGCAGCGGATGTGGTTCCTCAACCAGTTCGACCCGGAGTCGGCGGCATACAACATTCCGCTTGTGGTCCGCCTGTCCGGTGAACTGGATGTGGCAGCGATACAGGCTTCGGTGCTCGACGTGTTCGCTCGGCACGAGGCCTTGCGGACGGTGTTCCCGGACTCGGCCCAGGGGCCGGCACAGCGCATCGTGCATGCGTCGAGAGTGTCGATGGACCTGACGCCGATTCCGGTCGCGGACGAGGACGAGCTGCGGATGCGGGTGGCCGCATTGCTCACGGCGGGCTTCGAGGTCACGGAATCGGTGCCGGTGCGCGGGGCGCTGTACCGGATGTCGAAGTCCGAGCACGTCTTGGCGGTGGTGGTGCACCATATCTGTGCGGACGGTTTCTCGACCGGGCCGATGGGCCGAGACGTGTTGGTGGCATATGCCGCCCGGCACGCAGGGCACGAGCCGTCCTGGACGCCGTTGCCGGTGCAGTATGCGGATTACGCGTTGTGGCAGCGGGAGGTGCTGGGTTCGGAGGACGATCCGGGATCGTTGATGTCGCAGCAGATCGCGTACTGGTTGGATGCGTTGTCAGGGCTGCCGGATGCGCTGGCGTTACCTACCGACCGGCCACGCCCGGCGGTGCGGTCGGGCCTCGGTTCCAGCGTGGATTTCACCGTGCCGGCGGCAACGGTGGCGCGTCTCGTGTCGCTGGCGCGAGAGGCGGGTGCGACGCCGTTCATGGTGGTGCATGCGGCGTTAGCGGTGCTCTTGGCGAGGCTGAGTGGGGCCACCGATATCGCGATCGGGTCGCCGATCGCGGGCCGTGGTGATGCGGCGTTGGACGATCTGGTGGGCATGTTCGTCAATACGTTGGTGTTGCGGGCGCAGTACGAGCCGGACGAATCGTTCGCGGAGCTACTGGGGCGGATGCGCGATGCCGATCTCGAGGCGTTCTCTCGGGCGGACGTTCCGTTCGAACGATTGGTGGAAAAGCTGAATCCGATTCGGTCTCAGTCGTTCTCTCCGTTGTTCCAGGTGATGTTGGCGTTTCAGAACTTCAGTCGGCCGGTGGTGGAGCTTCCGGGATTGAGAGTCTCGCCGGTGGAGGTCGATCGGCAGGCGGTGCAGTTCGACCTGTCGATGACTGTGGGTGAGTCGGCAGATGGAGGGGGTGGATTCGTGGGAAGGCTGTCCTACGCGACGGATGTGTTCGACGGCGCGACGGTGCGCGAGATCGCGCGGCGGTTCGTGCGAATTCTCGAAGCGGTGGTGGATGATCCGATGATGCCGGTGGGCGACATCTCGATCGTCGAAGAGAACGAGCGGCGTCAGATGCTGCGCGAGTGGAACATCACGGGACACGACGTCCCGGATGGACTGCTGCTCGACGGATTCGATGCGCAGGTGGCCCGAACACCGGACGCGGTGGCAATCGTGTACGACAACGAGTCGCTGTCGTATGCCGAGTTCTCTGCTCGGGTGAACCGATTGGCTCGAAGATTGATCGACGAGGGTGTAGGACCGGAGTCGTTGGTGGCATTGGGGATGCGCCGGTCGCTGGAGTTGGTGACAGGAATCTACGCGGTGCTCCGAACGGGTGCTGCATTCGTGCCGTTGGACCCTGATCAACCCCCGGCACGCAACGACTACATCCTGGAAACCACAGGACCCGTCTGCGTCCTGTCCACCTCCCGAGACGGATTCGACACGTCCCGGAATCGAGTGCTGAACGTTGACGCCCTCGATTTGTCGGTGTATTCGTCCGAGCCGGTTGGGGAGTCCGAAGTCGTGACGCCCGCACGGCCGGAAAATCTGGCGTACGTGATCTTTACATCTGGATCGACCGGGCGCCCCAAAGGGGTTTCGGTCAGCCATCGCGCGATAGTCAACCAAATGTCCTGGTTGGCAGCCGAATACGAGCTCAGCGACTCCGATGTCGTGGTGCAGAAGACGCCGGTGACGTTCGACGTGTCGATGTGGGAATTACTGGTTCCGCTGGCCGTCGGTGCCCGGATGATCGTCGCGCGTCCAGACGGTCATCGGGATCCGGACTATCTGCTGCCACTGATGCAAGACTCCGGTGTTACCGTGGCCGCGTTCGTACCGTCGATGCTGGCGGCGCTCCTGGCCGATCCGGAGGCGTGTCTACCGGATTCGTTGCGGTGTGTTTTTGCCGGTGGGGAAGAATTGCCGGTGGAGTTGTCTGCGCGATGTGCGTCGCGGTCGAAGGCTCGTCTCGACAACAAGTACGGTCCCACGGAATATGCGGTCACTGCGACGTCCCACCGTTGCGACGGACTCGAGCGGGAATCGGTCCCGATTGGTGAACCTGTGTGGAACACCACCGCACTGGTCTTGGATCGACGTCTCCACCCGGTGCCCATCGGGGTCGAGGGAGAGCTGTATCTGGCAGGAGTGCAGCTGTCCCGCGGCTATCATCGCCGCCAGGGGCTGACGGCGGAGCGATTCGTGGCCGATCCGTTCGGGGCAGCGGGGACGCGTCTCTATCGCACGGGGGACGTGGTCAAGTGGAACCCACGCGGACAGCTGATGTATGTGGGTCGGTCGGACTCTCAGGTGAAGGTGCGCGGGCTGCGTATCGAGCTCGGCGAGATCGAGACCGCGCTGGTGGCGCAGCAGACGATCGTGCAGGCCGCTGTGATCGTGCACGACGGCGAGTTCGGTCAGCAACTGGTCGGGTACGTGGTCCCCACAGGGGGTCGGTTGATCGACGTGGAATCGGTCCGTGCCGCGGCCGGCAGGTCGCTGCCCCAGTACATGGTGCCGGATCTGCTGATGGTGCTCGACGAATTGCCTCTGACCGCGAGCGGCAAGCTGGATAGGAACGCATTGCCGGCCCCGGAGTTCACGAAGAGGGAGTTCCGGGGGCCGACGACGCGCGTCGAGCGAATCGTGACCTCGGCCTTCACCGACATTCTCGGTGTCGAACAGGTGGGGCTGGATGACGACTTCTTCGCGTTGGGCGGCAATTCCCTGGTCGCGCCCAGGATCGTCGCCCGATTGAAGCAAGACCTGAGCGCGGCAGTTCCGTTGCAGTGGCTGTTCACGGATCCCGCCGTCGAAGCATTGGCCGCTCGGATCGAGAACGGAGCCACGGGTCCGGTGGAGGAAGGGTTCGGGCCGCTGCTACGGATCCGAGCGGACGGTGAAGCGGGAGCGCCGCTGTTTTGTATCCATCCCATCGTCGGACTGTCGTGGTGCTACTCGGGTCTACGTCAGTACATCGACTCTGATCTACCGATCTACGGGATCCAGAGTCCGTCGATTCTCGAGGACAGCTATCTTCCGGAGTCTCTCGATGAACTTGCGGACCGTTACGTCCGTGAGATCCGCCAGATCCGACCATCCGGTCCGTACCGACTGCTCGGCTGGTCACTCGGCGGTGTCATCGCGCATGCGATGGCGATCCGGATTCAGGCAGCCGGCGAGGATGTGGAATTGCTGGCCATGATGGACAGCTTCGCAGGCGCGACGGCGGTCGAGGAAGGGTCGCCCACGGATGTCTCGGTGAGTGAGTTGCTGGGTGGGTTCGGTATCGAAGAGACAGCAGTCGAGCGCATCTCCGACCCGAGCCTCGGTGGTGTCGCTGTCGCGCTGGCCGAAATGTCCGGGCACTCCGTCGAGCAAACCGAGAAGGTCGTGGGGCGGCTCGTGTCGGCGGCGGACCGAAACTCGAGGTTGATGTCGGAGTACCGGCCTGCATGCTTCGACGGAGACATTGTGTTCTTCACCGCGGCGGCCGACGATGCCACCGGCGCGAGGGCGGCCCGCGGATGGGAGAACGCGGTCACGGGGGTGGTGCACAACCATGCCGTGGCAGTCACGCATTGGCAGATGACGTCACCCGACGCTCTCGCCGTCGCCGGCCCGATCTTGAACGAGGCACTGGGAGAGCAATCAACATGACGGGTGAACCGGCCGGTCACCGCGCGAGCAGAGCCTCGCAGGAACGCGCCGCGCACGCGCACGCCTGAACCGTCGCGGTGTCGATGGCCGGGCGTCCCGCCTGGGATCGCCAGAACCGAAGGGCCGTCAGCGCGACACGCGAGATCTGCTCGGGGGCGGCGTCGGCGCGCGTGATGCCCCCGTCCGCATCAGCCGAGGCGCCGACCCTCGTTGTCGCGCCGACCAGTGTGCCGGTGAGAATGACACCGAGGTCGGGTATCCGGGGATGGATGGTGGCGGCCAGCGCCGCCGCACTCGTCCTCCTCGGTGCAGGCGCGGCGGCCGCTCAACTGATCGGCCAGGACGACACACCTCGGCGACAACCACCACAACCTCGTCCGTCGAACAGGCCTCGTCGGCCGGCGAGACCGGGCAGGACGACACCCGGCAGGAGTACACGGTGCAGGACCTGCCACCCGCCCAGCCGATGGGCGGCGGAATGCCGGGATGCGGCGGCGCCGAACCGCGGTAGGTCAGACCTCGGTGAGTGCGCCGGCCGACAGTGAGGCGTAGATGAGCATGAACACGAACAACATCCAGCCCGCACCCTGCCAGATCGGCCACCGGCCACCGGCCCGCCACACCCGGTAGGTCTGCACGAAGGCTCCGACCCCGCCCAGGAGCAGCAACGCGKGTGGGCCGAAGACGAGGACGTACTTCTCCCCGCCGGCACACTCCATCATCGACTCGGCGCAGTCACCAGAATCGATCGACATCCACGCGACCGAGAGGAGCGCAACGACGAGTGCACCGCCCATCACCGCCACCGTGTACGTGGCGGCGCGGCGAACGGTGAGATCGGCGCCCGAAGTCATCATGTCGGAGGGTACTCGGTTCGCAACGCGGGCCGTCACGGAAAACAGCAGCGCCCCCACCGATCACGGTGGGGGCGCTGCTGTTCACTGCTGTCGGCTAGCTCTTCCGGCCGGGTGCCTTCGCGCCTGCCTTGAAACCGAGTCCGCCGGGCTTGGCCGGCGGCGGAGCCTTCACCGTTTCCGGTGCCTTGCCGTTGGATCCGTCGCCGTTCGACTCCTCCACCTTCGGAGCCGCGGTGTCGGTTGCCTCGGCCTTCGGCGCTTCAGCTGCGGGAGCCTCCGCCTTTGGTGCTTCGGCCTTCGGAGCTGCGGCCTTGGGGGCCGCGGCCTTTCGGGCTCCGGGAGCCTTGGCGCCGCTCTTGAAACCGAGTCCACCGGCCTTCGCCGCCGGGGGAGCCTTCGGCGCCTCGGCTGCGGGGGCCTCCGAAGCGGAGGAGGTGTCGGCGACCTGCGGTTCGGCAGCCTGGGGTTCGGCGACTGCCGGCTCGGCGGGAGCATCCGCGGGAGCGGCCTTCGCGCCGGGAGCCTTCGCCTTGCCCTTCATCTGCAGACCCTTGCCCGGTGCCTTGGCGCCGGACGCGAGTCCGAGTCCCTTCGGCTTCGCCGCGGAGGCATCCTGAGCAGGGGTTTCCGCTGCGGGAGCCTCTGCCGCCGGTGCATCGGCAGCCGGAGCGGCGGCCTTCGCGCCGGGGGCCTTGGCGGCACCCTTCATCTGCAGACCCTTGCCGCCCGGTGCCTTCGCACCGCCGGCGAGTCCCAGACCCTTGGGCTTGGGTGCCTCCGCTGCGGGCGTCTCCGTACCGTCGGCTGGTGCGGGAGCGGCCTTCTTGGCGCCGGGAGCCTTCGCTCCGCCTGCCATGCCGAGTCCCTTGCCGGGTGCCTTGGCGCCGGGAGCCTTCGCCCCGGGTGCCTTGGCCAGGCCCTTCATCGCCAGGCCCTTGCCCGCCGGAGCTTCCGTGGCGGCCGGCGTTGCAGCGGCCTCCTCGACCTCTTCGACGCGCTCCTTCTCGATTACCTCGGCCGTGGCCTCGGCTGCTGCCGGCGATCCGGCCGGTTCGGCCGGCTTCTCGCGGGGAATGACCTTGATGTTCTCGCTCAGCTTCTCGGGCTCGAGACGCGTGATGGACGAGAGCATCAGCTGGGCGACGTCGACGACCTCGACGCCCTCGCCCTGGCCGGACTCCTGGCGAGCGGTGACACCGTCGGTGAGCATGACGCGGCAGAACGGGCAGCCGGTCGCGATCTTCTTCGGATCCGTGCTGAGCGCCTCGTCGACCCGGTCGATGTTGATGCGCTTGCCGATGTTCTCTTCCATCCACATGCGGGCACCACCGGCACCACAGCACATGGACCGTTCGCCGTGACGGGGCATTTCCTTCAACTTGGCGCCGGAGGCCTCCATCAGCTCGCGGGGAGCGTCGTAGACCTTGTTGTGGCGGCCGAGGAAGCAGGGGTCGTGGTAGGTGACGTCCTCCCCGACGGATGCGACCGGGATCAGCTTCTTCTGGCGGACCAGGCGGTTGAGCAGCTGAGTGTGGTGAACCACCTCGTAGTCGCCGCCGACCTCCGGGTACTCGTTGCCGAGGGCGTTGAAGCAGTGCGCGCAGGTGACGACGATCTTGCGCTTGCGCTGCTCGACGCCGTCGAAGACCGAGTTCAGCAACTCGATGTTCTGCATGGCGAGCTGCTGGAACAGGAATTCGTTACCTGCGCGACGAGCGGAGTCGCCGGTGCACGTCTCGTCGGCGCCGAGGACCATGAACTTCACGCCGGCGGTGGCGAGCAGCTCGGCGACGGCCTTGGTGGTCTTCTTGGCGCGGTCCTCGTAGGCGCCGGCGCAGCCGACCCAGAACAGGTACTCGTAGTCCTCGAAGCTGTCGGCATCCTGGCCGAACACCGGGATCTCGAAGTCCATCTCACTGATCCAGTTGAGACGGTCCTTGGAGTTCTGACCCCAGGGGTTGCCCTTGTTCTCGAGGTTCTTGAACAGGCCGGCCAGCTCGGACGGGAACTCCGACTCGATCAGCACCTGGTAGCGGCGCATGTCGATGATGTGGTCGACGTGCTCGATGTCGACGGGGCACTGCTCGACACACGCGCCGCAGTTGGTGCAGCTCCACAGCGTCTCGGCGTCGATGACCGGGGCCAGCTCACCTTCGACGGTCTCGCCGACCAGCTTGCGCTCGGCCTCCCGGCGCGCAGCCTCGGGGATTGCGGCCAGTTTGGTCTCGTCCACGGCGCCGTCACCGTCCACCAGGCCGATCTCGTCGCCGCCCATGTCCTTGCGGCCACCGGCCAGCAGGTACGGGGCCTTCGCGTAACCGTGGTCACGCAGCGAGGTGATCAGCAGCTTCGGGGACAGCGGCTTGCCGGTGTTCCAGGCGGGACACTGCGACTGGCAGCGCCCGCACTCGGTGCAGGTGGTGAAGTCCAGCCAGCCCTTCCAGGAGAAGTCCTCGATGTTGCCGGCGCCGAACGTGTCGGTGTCGGGGTCGGCGTCCTCCATGTTGATGGGCTTGCCACCCGACATCATCGGCTTGGCCGCACCGAGAGCGACGTCGCCGTCGTCCTCACGCTTGAAGTAGATGTTCGCGAACGCCGCGAAGCGGTGCCAGGCGACACCCCAGGTGATGTTGCGTCCGACGACGTAGAGCCAGATCATGCCCGACATCAGCTTGACGAAGGCGAAGAACGCGACCATGTTCGGGCTCGCGGGCAGCAGCTTCGCGAGGTTCATCGTGAAGAAGTCGGTCCACGGGTTGGCGTGGCCGTAGGTGGCGATCTTGCCGGCCTTCACGAAGATCATGCCCAGGCCCTCGATGAGGACGACGGCCTCGACGAAGTACGCGGCCTTGAAATCGGAGCCACTGAACCGGGACAGCCGGGCGGGCACGCGGGGGTGGTTGAGCTGGCGGATCACGATCAGCGTGGTGATACCGATGACCGTGCCGAGGCCCAGGATCTCGTCGATGAAGTGGTAGACGGCGGTGTTRCCGACCAGCGGCCAGTGGAACGC
>NZ_JBFUGT010000299.1:0-7893 GCF_056402775.1 Rhodococcus sp. P3_B8 | reverse complement strand
CGTTCGGTTCGCGCGAACCGCGCGGCCCCCGTGCCCGCCCAGCTGCCGGACGACATCGCCCACGCCGAGTTGTGGCTGCCGCCGCCGGTGAAGCCGCCGCAGATGCGTTCGCGGGTGGCGGCGTCACCCGCCGCGAACAGGCCGGGGACGGATGTGGCGCAGGTGTCGTCGACGACGTCGATGCCGCCGGTTCCGCGCACCGTCCCCTCGGCGAGCATGCTGACCTCGAAGCGGTCGGTGAACGGGTTGATGCCACGACGGTCGAATTGCAGGAAGAAGTTGGGCTGGCCGAGCCGCATCTGGCGTTGCACGTCGTCGTCGGCGCGGTCGAGTTGGGCGAACACCGGCTCGGACAGCAGCGTTTTCGCGATCACCGAACGCCCCTTTGTGGAGCCGGCGCCCTCGAGGATGCGTCCGTCGGCGTGGAAGAACGTGGCGTAGCCGTAGTAGGCGGTCTTGGTGATGGTGGAGTTGGCGGGGACGATCGCGTACGCATTGGAGAACTCCATGCCGGAGAACGTGGCACCCACCTCGGCGGCCATCAGCGCGCCGTCGCCGGTGTCGACGTTGGTGCCCAGGGCGCGGGACAGGAACGCGCAGCCGCCGCTCGCGATCACGACGGCGCCCGCGGTGATCCGGTAGTCGCGGTCGTCGTGGCGCTGGTAACCCGCCGCGCCGCGCACCTGGCCGTCGGTGTCGACGAGCAGTTCGAGGGCCGGCGAGTGGTCGAGAATCCGGACGCCCGCCTTCTTCACCCATGCCCGCATCCGCCGCATGTATTCGGGCCCTTGGAGTCCGGTGCGGATCTGCCTGCCTGTGTCGGGGTCGACGGGGAACGGGTACCGGCCTTCCTCGGCGAGGAGATTCATGTTCGCGTACGTCTGGTCGAGGACGCGGTCCATCCAGTGGTGGTCGGCGAGATGGCCGCCGAGCGTTTCGCGGCTGGCCTTGGCCTTCGCCCGCGCGGACGGGTCGGGGTCGACGTACCAGACGCCGGTGCCCGAAGGCGCGGTGGCGCCGCTGGTTCCGCAGTACCCCTTGTCGACGAGGACGACGTCCGCCCCGGATTGCCGTGCGCGCAGCGCGGCCCACGTTCCGGCGRGGCCGCCGCCGATGACGAGGACGTCGGTGCTCAGGTCGAGAAGTTCGGTCATGAAGGGCGCTCCTGTCGAGGCGGAACAACTGCCCTTCAACGCTTCCGCACATCGGCCCGCGCCGCCATCGTCAGAATCAGCGTGAGCTGAACGCCCGTGCGCCTTTCTGGTTGTCCCAGCTACCAAAAAGGCGCACGGGCGCTACGCGCCTTTGCCGTAGTCGACGCTCAGCCAGTGCTCCGGCCGCATGCGGATGACGATTGCGCTGTCGTCGTACGCCTCCTCGACGAAACTGTCGACCTCCTCGGCGGGGAGGTAGCGGGTGGCGAGTTCGCGGACGACGTCGGCGGTGGGTGATTCGTCGAACTCCGCCGGACCTTCGACGCTGACGTACCGGTAGGGCGGCTTCTCGTCCTGGGCGACGAGGCTGAAGCGGCCGGCGGCGCGGATCAGCCGCTCTTTCAGCGACCCGCGTCCGGTCCAGACGTACACCTCGCCGCCGGGTTCGTAGCCGTACCAGATGGGCACGGCGAGCGGTGCCCGCCCGTCGCGGTCGACGGCGATCACCCCCACGTGTACGTCGGCGAGGAACTTCTCGCGCTGTTCACTGGTCATCGACAACTGCGACATGTCAGTCTCCGCTCTGGTGTTCGGGTTTCGACGGTGGTGCGGGGTCGAGCAGCTGGGCGAGGTGTTGCGACGATCGGGTCGGGTCGAGTTGCCGTACCTGCATGTGGCAGCTGAACCCGTCGGTCAGCACGACTGCGTCTTCGGGACTGTCGCGCAGTGCGGGGGCGAGTGCCTGTTCCGCCACCTGCATGCTGAGGTCGTAGTGGTCGGCCTCGAACCCGAAGTTTCCTGCCACGCCGCAGCAACCGGTGGCCTCGCGGACGCGTTCGACCCCGATTGCCTGCAGGGCCTTCCGCTGGCCGGCCGCGCCGAACACGGCGTATTCGTGGCAGTGGGTCTGCACGGTGACGTCGTCGGGCAGCGCCACGCTCGGGGTCCAGCCTGCCTGGGTCCGCTCGAGGACGGCGCCCGCGAAGCTTTGCACGCGGGCGGCGACGCGTCGTGCGGCGTCGGTGTGGACGAGTTCGGGCAGGTCCTTGCGGAACGCGGCGGCGCAGCTCGGTTCGAGGACTACGATGGGGCGGTCGGTGCCGTCGTCGAGGAGTTCCGCCGCCTTGGCGAGGGTCTTCTTGGCCTGCTTCAGCTGTCCGGTGGAGATCCAGGTGAGCCCGCAGCAGACGTCGCTGCGGCACTGCGAGCTGAGGCCGGCCTCGGCGAGCACCCGCGAGGCGGCGCCGACCACCTCGGGGCGGAATCCGCGGGTGAACGTGTCGGCGAGCACCACGACGTCCGCGGTGCCGTTCTGCGACGTCTCCCCGACCTCGCGGCGGATCTGCTTGCGGGACGCGAACTCCGGCATCGACCGGTGCGGGGTGAGCCCACCCAGTTTGGCCGCGACCTTCGCCAGCCGGCCTGCGGTGAGCCGATTCACCACGGGGGCGGACCGTTCGGCGATCTTCAGCCACACCGGCAGCCACCCGAGGGAGTAGTGCGACAGTGGACGCACCCGGCCGCGGTAGTGGTGGTCGAGGAATTCGGACTTGTACGTGGCCATGTCGACGCCCACCGGGCAGTCGGTGGAACAGGCCTTGCAGGACAGGCAGAGGTCGAGGGATTCCTTGACGTCCTCGGAGCGCCATCCGTCGGCGACGGTCGGCGAGTTGCGGACCATCTCCTGCAGGGCGCGGGCCCGGCCGCGGGTGGAGTCCTTCTCGTCTCCGGTCGCGCGGAAGCTGGGGCACATCACCCCGCCGGTCGAGGCGCGGCAGCGGCCCACCCCGATGCACCCCTGGACGGCGTGGACGAACGGTGCGACGGGGACGTCGCTGGTGGGGGTGAGGTCGAAAGTCGTCTGCCACGCCCGCGGGTTCACGCCGTCGAGAGCCAAGCTGCCCAGCAGCGGTTCGGGGTCGACGATGCTGCCCGGGTTCAGCACGGCCGCCGGATCCCAGAGCCGCTTGAACGTCGCGAACGCCGCCATCATGGTGGGCGTGTACATGATCGGCAGCAGCGCCGACCGTGCGCGACCGTCGCCGTGCTCCCCCGACATCGATCCGCCGAACCGCACGCACAGTTCTGCGGCGCGGTGGATGAACCGCGACATCACGTCCCGGCCCTCTTCGGTGCGCTGGTCGAAGTTGATGCGGATGTGCATGCACCCGGCGCCGAAGTGCCCGTACATCACGCCGGTGAGCCCGAATTCGGCGAGCAGGGCCTTGATGTCGACGAGGTAGTCGGCCAGCTGGTCGGGTGCGACGGCGGAATCCTCCCAGCCCGTCCAGGATTCGCCGCCCTCGACGAGTCGGGCCGACAGTCCGGCGCCGTCCTCGCGCACCCGCCACAGCGACGCGCGTTCCGCCGGGTCTCCGACCACCCGTGAGTCGACGAGCCGTCCGGCCGCCCGCAGCTTCGAGACCAGTTCGGCCCCGCGCAGTTTCACCTCGGCGAGGTCCTCGCCGTCGAGGTCGACGTACAGCCAGGCCTCGCCGTCGGGCAGCCCGACAACGGAGTCGGCGCCGCGCAGGTGCCGCATGGTGTCGACGATCGCCGAGTCGATGCCCTCGATCGCGGCGGGTGAGTACGCGAGGATCAGCGCGTTGTCGCGGGCGGCGTCCACCAGGTCGCGGTATCCGAGGCACAGCAGCATGGCTGCGGGCGGCACCGGCACCAGCGCGACGGTCGCGGCCACGATCACCGCGCACGTCCCCTCGCTTCCCACCAGGGCGCGGGCCACGTCGAAGCCGTTCTCGGGCAACAGGTTCGCCAGGTGAAATCCCGATACCTGCCGTGGGATGCGGCCCAGCTCGAGCCGGAAGTCGCCCAGATGCTCCTGCGTGAGCGCGTCGAGTCCGGCGGCGATCCGCCCGGCCTCGCTCACTGCGGATGAGTCTTCCGGATCGGTGGCCCACAGCCCGTCGTGGGTGGCGGTCAGCCGGTGCCCGTTCGCCGTCACGAGATCGAGTGCGACGACGTGATCGGACGTGCGGCCGTACCGCACGGAGTGGTTGCCGCAGGCGTCGTTGCCGATCGCACCGCCAACGGTCGCGCGGGACTTGCTGGACGGGTCGGGAGCGAAGGTGAACGCGCCGTCCGTCGCCAGTTGCACGTCTTTCTGCAGGTCCGTGAGGACGATACCGGGTTCGACGACGGCAGTTCGGGTGGACGCGTCGACGGCCCGTACCTGATTCATGTGCCGAGAGAAGTCGAGCACCACTCCCCTGCCGATCGCGTTGCCCGCCAGTGAAGTACCGCCACCCCGGCTGGTGATGGGGATGCCGCGGTCGGTGCAGGCCCGGACGATCGCCACCACGTCGCCGGCGCTGCGCGGAAATGCGACGGCCAGCGGCGGCACCCGGTAATTGGAGGCGTCGAAGGAGTATTCGGCGCGCCGCCGCGATCCGGTGTCGAGGTCGATGCCCAGCTCGGCGAGCTCGGCGTGCAGGTCGGCGGCGGGACGTGTCAGCTCAGCCACGCGTCGATCTGTCCCGTCTCTTCGGAGTCAGCTACCGGAATTCTCGTCAGCGGGGCCATGGCTACATGGTCGAGCCGCTCCCGAAGATTGTCAACAATCCACTCGGTGAGCCGGGTACGGTTCGGAGGGGTGAGCGTCGTGCGAACGCCGTCACCCGCCCAGCGACTGTTGGCTGTGCGGGTGGGAGCCACGGCCTGGGTACTCATCGCCCTGTATTTTTTCGCGGAGGTCGTGACCGCACGCGCCTGGCCGCGGCCGTACGAGGTGCGGACCAATTCGGTCAGCAATCTGGGTGTCACGGGCTGCGACGGCTCCGCAGCCCAGGCTGCGGCCGCGCGGCTGTGCTCACCGCTGCACACGGTGATCAACAGCGCTTTCGTGCTGACCGGGGTGCTCATTCTCGCGGGAGCGGTGGGCCTGCGCGAGTTCCTGCCACCGGGACGCCTGCGCCGGGCCGCGTTGACGCTGCTCTGCCTGGCGGCCGTCAGTGCGGCCCTGACGGGCGTCGTTCCGATCAACGTGGACGCCCACCTGCACCAACTGGTCGCGACCCCGACGTTCGTCGCCCGCAACGCCGCGATGATCGTCATCGCGATCGCGCTGTATCCGCGTTGGCGCATCTTCGCGCTCTGGACCGGTGTGTGCTGCCTCGTCGGTGTCGTCGGAATGGTGGCGATCCTCCTCCCCGGCGAACCGTTCGGCATCACCGAACGCCTGGCCCTGTACCCGTTCACGGTGTGGGTCGTGACCGCCGGTGTCGCGGCGCTCCGCACCCGTGCGCCGTTCCGGTCGCCCTGACTACCAAAAAGGCGCACGGGGCGCCGAAGGCGCACCATGGAGTGATGTCCACAGCTCTCACGCATGCCGCCGCCACCCAGCAGTTCGCGGAGAACGGCCGCATCTCCATCGAACCCAATCACAAGCGCATCCGGGTGTTCTTCGGCGGTCAGGTGGTCGCCGACACCACCCGTTCGGTGTACCTGTTCGAGAAGGGGCACCTGCCCGTCTACTACATTCCCCGCGACGACGTGAACTTCGACCTCCTCGAGCCCGTCGACGCGACCACGACGTGCCCGTGGAAGGGCAAGGCCCGGTACTGGGATCTCGTCGTCGGCGATCGTCGCGCCGAACAATCCGTGTGGGGTTACGACGTGAAACTGGACGACTCCCTCGACCTCAGCCCGTACGTCGCGTTCTACTGGCACAGGATGGACGCCTGGTACGAGGAGGATCAGCAGGTGTTCGTCCACCCCCGCGACCCGTATGTCCGGGTCGACGTGCTGCCGTCGTCCCGGCACGTCGAGGTGTTCATCGGCGACACGCTCGTCGCCGACTCCGTCCGCCCGCGACTGCTGTTCGAGACGTCACTGCCGGTGCGCTACTACGTTCCCCGCATCGACGTGCGGTCCGAGTTCTTCACCGCCTCCGACACCAGGACGTCCTGCCCGTACAAGGGGACGGCGTCGTATCTATCGTTCACCGGGTCGGACGGCTCCGACCCCGTCGAGGATGCCGCTTGGTTCTACCCGTTCACCACCGCGGAGGCGTCGGGCATCGACGACCACGTGTCGTTCTACCCCGACCGCATGCGGATCGTCGTGGACGGCACAGAGGTGGAGAACTGACGTCAATCCCGAGGGGGCAACGGGGGTAGTTCCAGATTGTCCCGGAACGTGCCGCCCACGTAGTCGTTGCCGACGATTCCGCGACGCCGCAGTTCGGGCAGCAGGCCGTTGACGACGAAGTCCCGGGTTCGTTCCTCGGCGAGCCCGCCGAGGGAGATGACGTCGAGGACACCCGCGTCGTAGCGTTCCTGGAGGGCGTCGGCGAGTTGTTCGGGTGTTCCCGCGACCGCCCAGTGGCCGGTGTCCTTGGACGCGATGATCAGCTCGCGCAGGGTCCGCCCGGAGGCGGCGAGCCGGCTGAAGATTTCGACCCGGCCGCGGCGGCGGTTCACCGACCGGACGTCGGGCAGGACGTCGGCCGGGATCGGCTTGTCGAGCGGCAGCCCGGACAGGTCGAGGTCGCCACCGAGCATGTCCTCCAGCCGGATCCGGCCGGCGTCGAGGTCCGTCGCCTCCTCCTGTTCCCGGACCAGCCGGCGCACTTCCTCCTCGGACGCGCCGTAGGTGGCGTGGAAGGAGCTCATGATCAGCGGCAGTCCGTCGGCGCGGCCCAGTTCGGTGGCCCGCGCCCGGATGCTCTTCGTGTAGGTGACGGCGTCCTCGAGGGTGGGCAGCGACGTGAACACGACCTCCGCGAATCGGGCCCCGAGTTCCACCCCGGCCGCGGATTGGCCGGCCTGGAATTGCACGGGACGGCGCTGCGGTAGCGGCGGGATGTTCAACGGTCCCTTCACCGTGAAGTACCTGCCGGCGTGGTCGATCGGCCGCACTCGTTCGGCGTCGAGTGTGGTTCCCCCGGCACCGTCGGACGTGAGCGCCCCGGGTTGCCAGCTGTCGAACAGCGCGTTGATTACCTCGAGGGATTCCGTGGCGCGGGCGTAGCGTTCCTCGGGGCTCGGCAGGTCGCGGTCGCTGTAGTTCTCCTCGCCCAGTGAGGACGTGACGGCGTTCCAGGCGGCGCGGCCGTTGCTGACGTGGTCGAGGGTGCCGACCAGCCGCGCGAGGTTGTAGGGGTGGTGGAACGTGGTGGTCACCGTCGCGATCAGCCCGACATGCGACGTCACGGCGCTGAGTGCCGACAGGAAGATCAGCGGTTCCTGCGCGCCGATCGCGCCCTGCGCCCCGAAACTCAGGAGGTCGGCGGCGAACAGCGCGTCGAACTTGTTGGCCTCGGCGATCTTCGCGATCTCGATCGACGACGCGACGGTCGACTGCTGCGGATCGATGGCGGCGGCATAGGTGCTCACGGCGCCGCTGACTCCCGTGACCGTTTTCAGCGGCCGCCGTCGTGGGGTGCTCATCGTCGAAGCCTAGGAACGACGGCCGGGTCGGCCCAGCGTTTCGATCAGGCGGATTCTGACCGCCCACGGGACGTTCCGGTTACCGTCGGGGTGTGCTGTTCTCGCAGATCGTCGCGACGTCCCGGGACGTGGGGGCCACGCGCTCGCGCAAGGTGAAGGTCGGGGCGCTGCGTGAGGTCCTCACCCAACTGGAGCCGGCCGAGGTGGAACCGGTGGTGGCGTGGCTGTCCGGGGAGCTTCGGCAGGGCCGGATCGGGATCGGCTGGCGGACACTCGCCGACATTCCCGCCACCCCGGCCGACGTGCCGTCCGTGACGGTGCCGGAACTCGAC
>NZ_JBFUGT010000298.1:0-7895 GCF_056402775.1 Rhodococcus sp. P3_B8 | reverse complement strand
CGGGGGCCGCGCGGTTCGCGCGAACCGAACGTCGGGTCCGGGCGGGCGAACTGCGTCCCGCCGGCCGGGCCGGACTGCGGCCCACAGGGCGGTCGGGGCTGAAGGCATCCGCCGTCGTCGCGGCCGCGCAGGCGGAACTCATCCCGTACGAGAAGAACTACCTGCGGGACGGTGTGCGGGTGCAGGGTGCGCTCGACGAGCTGGAGTCGTTGTGGACGGCGTTGTCGCTGGGGCTCGGCGGCGACACTGGCGACGAACGTGTCCGGGCCCGTCAGGCCGCGGCGATCACCGCGGTGGGGCGGTGGATGTACCACTCGACGCTCGCGCGGACGGAAACCCGTGGAATGAGCAAGCGTGCCGACTACCCGGACCTCGATCCCGCGCAGCACCACCACGTGCTCACCGGTGGGCTGGACGACGTGTGGACCTCGACCGGCGCGGCACGCAGTGGGCTGTTGCGGGTGGCCTCGTGATCGAGGTGCTGCTGGCCGACGCGTGCATCGGCTGCGACAAGTGCGTCGACGCATGCCCCACCAACGTGTTCGACCGCACCGACACCGGGATCCCCGTGATCGCGCGGCAATCGGACTGCCAGACGTGCTTCATGTGCGAGGCGTACTGCCCGGTCGACGCGCTGTACGTGGACCCGCAGTCCACGCCGCTCGTCGACGGGCAGGACATCCCGGAGGACCACATCGGCCGGTACCGCGAGAAACTCGGCTGGGGGAAGGGGCGTGCTGCAGGCTCACTCACGGCGGTCGGGCCGTCCCTGCCGCACGGGGTACCGCCGCCGAGGCTTCGCCCGTGAGTGCGTAGCGAGCCCAGGGACTCGTCAACCACTCACGGGCGGCGGAGCCGCTAAGTTGGAGGCACCGGAACAGTCGTCACCTGGGGCAGGGGTGCGGATGCAGAATTCGAAGTCGACACCGATGACCGTGCCCGGGCTGCGGGTGTACCGGCCCGAATCGCCCGCGGCGCGGATGGCGCTCGTCGGCGCAACCGTCGTGGTCGGCCTCGTGCTCATGTGGATGGCCGGGCGGTCGGGTCCCGTTCGCACGTGGATGGTGGCGGCCGGAATCGCCGTCCTGCTGGTGGCCCGGGGACTGCATCTGCGGCGGCCCGTCACCATGACACATTCGGTGGCGGCGGTGCTGTTCGTTACGGCCGCGGATGTGGCGTACACGAGCGCACATTCGACTCCGGGATTTCTCCTCCTCGTGGCCACCGGACCCGTCCTGATGCTGCCGGTGCGCAGTGTTCCGCAGCCCGAGGACCGTGCCCGCGTCTTCTCGCTGATCCAGCAGACCACGGACGATCCGCTGTCGCCGTTCGCCCTCAATTCGGCGAAGTCGTACTACTTCAACGCGTCGGGCACCGCGGCGATCGCCTACCGGGCGCGATCCGGAATAGCGGTCGTCTCCGGCGATCCCATCGGCAACGCGCTCGAATTCGGCGCCCTCCTCGACGAGTTCTCCGAGTTCGCGGCCGAACGCGGTTGGCGCGTCGCCGTGCTCGGAGCGGGGGAGCGCGTCGCCCGGCTGTGGGAGATCGGCGGCGACACCCGAAAGCCGTTGTCGGCGGTCCCGATCGGCCGTGACGTGGTGATCGACGTCGGACACTTCACCCTGCACGGCAGGAAATTCCGCAACCTCCGGCAGGCCGTGCAGCGCACCCACAACGCCGGGCTCACCACCGAGATCGTCCCGGAAACCGCGCTCGACGAACCGACGCGCCGGGAGTTGACGGACATCGTCGAGAACGCCCGCGCCGGACATCAGCGCCGCGGGTTCTCGATGATCCTCGACCACCTGCTGGACGGCGCACTCCCCGGTGTTCTGCTCGTCATCGCCCGCGACTGCACCGGGCGCGCCGTCGCCTTCCAGCGTTACGGCACCGCCGGTTCCGCCCGCGAACTGAGCCTCGACGTTCCGTGGCGAGCCGACGGCGCGCCGAACGGCACCGACGAACGCATGACCGTCGACGTCATCCGGTACGCCGGGCACACCGGTGCGCGATACGTCTCGCTGTCGTTCGCGGCGTTCCCCGAACTCCTCGACCCCGACGCACCCGGCGCGGGAGCGCGGCTCTTCCGCCGTGTCCTGCACCTCGGCGACGTGCTGATCTCGCTCGAGTCGCTGTACCGCTACCTCGGCAAGTTCCATTCCACGGGGAACCGGCGCTACGTCCTCCTGCGTTTCCGTTACCTGCTGCCCGTGGCGTTCGCGTGCCTGACGTTCGAGTTCGTGCCGCACCGGGAACGGGCCTGAGGAGCGAGGTCAGAAGTCGAAATTCTTCTCGTTCGTCGCGGTGAGCGCGTCGACGACGGCCGCGAGATCGGTCTTGGAGACGTCCGGGGTCGCCTCCTTCGGAGTCGGTCGCGTCGCCTTGTCCGGTGGGGTCTGATTCTTGCCGGGCCGTTCGTCCGTCATCTGTGCACCTTCGCGATAGGCCGAGCCGGGCAGGTTTACTGACCAGTACACCGTCGGGCGACTGCGTCCGCAACTCGACAGGGTCCTGATGTGACGCGGTCCACGTCGAGCCAGCTATCTGTCAGCTATCAGACTGTGATCGACTGGGGCGACAAGTGCTCGTGGACGGCGATCCAGCCTGAATCTTCACGCCGCCGGAACAGGATCGTCTCCCGTTCGTCGAGCTCGACCGTTCCTGTCGAATGCCGCACGGTGGTGCCGACCCGGTGCGTCAGCACCGCGACATCCGGGGCCGGAAACGTGACGTTCTGCTCGCGGGAACGGCACGCCAGGATACGGAACCCGTCCGACTCCCACTCGGACCAGAGGTCGCGGTAGGCCTCGCGACTGGGCAGCGGCACCGGGTGGGTGTAGAAGACGAACGTCGCGTCCGGGCTGAACGCCTCGAAGTAGGCGGTCGTGTCGTGCTCGCCGAATGCCCGGATCAGCGCGTCGATCGCGTGCTGGACGTCAGCCGTTTTCGTGTCAGCCATGAGCCGGGGTCTCCTCGACCGCCAGCGCGGCTTCGCTGTCTTCGATGAACCGTTCCTCGGTGTCGAGGTCCAGCGACCGGGACAGGACCCAGTACACGATCCCCGACACGGCGAGTCCGACCGCGAACGCGACGTCGACGTCACCGAGGGCCGCGGCGATCGGCCCGACGTAGAACGGCAGCACCATGAACGGAACGGAGGCGACGATGCCGGCGAAGAAGGCCGTCATGCCCCGCCACGACCACATTCCGTACAGCCCGTCCGGCGTGAACAGGTCGGTGATGGCGTAATGCCCGCGGCGCACGAAGAAGAAGTCGGTGAGATTGACGGCGGTCCACGGCACGAGGAGGTACAGCATGATCAGCAGCGTCGTGTTCAGGACGGTCGTCGAATCGGTGAACAGCAGGCTCAGCACCAGCCAGACCGCGGCCAGCGCGAGGACGGTCACCACCCGGATCCGGCGGGACGGGGTGACCTTCCGGAAGGAGTCGATGCCCGTGATCACGGTGAGCATGCCGCTGTACGCGTTCAGGCCCATGGTCGCCACCAGCACGAGCGTCGCGACGAGGGCGAGCACACTGCCGAGGAACGGCACCACCGAGTTGCCGGCGTCGTGGATGCCGGCGAGCGCGTCAGTGGCTCCGAGCCGGGTGGCCATCCACGCACCCACCGGGATCAGCCAGACCGGCGACGCCGAGGCGCCGAGGAACACAGCCGACACGATGGCCGACGTCCGCGTGTTGCGCGGCAGGTACCGCGAGTAGTCCGACACGTACGGCGCGTAGGTGATGTTGTAGGAGGCCGCGACACTGAACTGGGCGATGAACGCCAGCAGGGTGAACCCACCCGTCGCCGCGCCCGCGTCGCCGCCGGCGTGCCCGAACACGACGCCCCACGTGAGGATGGCCCACAGCGGCAGCGACAGCCAGAACAGCACACGGAACGACAGGTGCAGCAGATCGTGACCGTAGATCGCGAGCAGCGTGGCGACCGCGGTGATGACGACGGCGATGACGGCCGCGTTCCACCCGAAGATGCTGTGCAGGCCCGCCTTGATGATGACGACGTCCACGACGTTGAACCCGACGTACGTGAACAACGTCCCGATGAGTGCGAGGACGACACCGCGATAGCCGAACTGCGCGCGGGACTGCACCATCTGCGGGAGTCCGAGCACCGGTCCCTGCGACGCGTGGAACGCCATGAACAACGTTCCGAAGAAGATGCCGAGAATGCCCGCGACGACCGTCCAGCCCAGCGACAGGCCGAGGGCGGGGCCGACGAAGCCGATGGCCACCGTGAAGGGCTGGAAGTTTCCGACGAACCAGAATGGGCCCTGGTCGCGGACCTTCCCGTGACGTTCGTCCTCGGGGACGTAGTCGATCGAGCGGGTCTCGATGGTGCCACCGAGGGTCGCGGCGGTGTCGCCGGAGTGATCTGACACTGAAACTCCTTGGAGGTGCTGTGGCTCTGATCACCACTCTGCGCACTGCGCCGCCCCGGCACCAGAGGCGAGATGTACAGTTCGTCTATTACGGTTGGGCAATTAGTACAAGAGGTCGCCGGTGATCACCGTCCAGGACGTCCTGTCTGCTCCCACGCTGCGGCTCACGTCGATGAGCGGGACGGCGGGAGTCGGCAACCCCATCACCGCAGCGCACGTGTCCGAACTGACGCGTCCGCGGGACTGGCTCCAGGGCGGCGAGTTGCTGATGACCGTCGGCCTGATGCTTCCCACCACCGAATCCGGGTGCCGCGACTACGTGCGGGACTGCGTCGCGGGCGGGGTCGCCGCACTGTGCCTCGGTCTGGGGCACGGGCTGCCCTACCAGGCGCCACCGGCGCCACTCGTCGCGGCGGCGCGCGAATTCGGCGTCCCGCTGCTCATCGCCCCCGACTCGGTGCCGTTCATCGCCATCACCAAATGGATCTTCTCCCGGATCGCCGAGGAGGAGAAACGTGCGCTCGAGGACGCCATCGAACTCAGCTATCAGCTCACCGCGGTCGCGGCCGGACCGTCGCCCCTGAGCGGACTGCTCGACAATTGGCGGTCCGTCAGCGGCTCCCTCTGCGCAGTGCTGGACGCGTCCGGCGGGGTGGTCCAACTCTCCGACGGCGTCGACGCGGCGTTCCTGCAGGACGCCCAGGACCAGGTGGGTCGCTACACCACCCGGGCGAAGGGCTGGACGGCGTTCGGCGGTGCCGGTCGGCGGGAACTCGAACTGCACCCCGTTCGCATCGACAACCCGCTCGCGTTCGTCGTGCTCGAGCGGTCGGAGGACAGCGCGCTGCGGCACGCGTCCAATGTTCTCGTCTCGCTGTTGTCGCTCGAACTCGAACGGCGTCACGTGGCCGGCGAACCGGAGCGGCAGCGGCGGGCGGCGGCGCTGGCGCAGTTGCTCAGACCCGGACTCCGGCGGGAGCGCGCACATCAGATCGCGGCCGGCATCGGGCTGTCCCGGGACCCCCTGCAGATCGCCGTCGTGCGCTCCACTCCCGAGGCTGTGGCCGACCTGACCGTCCGGATCGGTTCGGTCCTTCCCGATTCCATCCTGAGACAGCGCAATTCGGACATCGAGATCGCGCACCCCGAGGTCGCCGGGCTGGCGGACCTGCTGTCGGGCGTGGCAGAGGGATGCGCCATCGGGATCGGTGCGCTGGTTCCGGTGGACGCGCTGGCCGTGTCGGCGATGCAGGCGCGATCCCTCGTCGCCGTCAGTGCCCGACTGGGCCGCGCCGTCGACGCCAAGGAGGGGGAGACCGTGCAGTTGCTGCTGCGACTCGGCTCGGCCGACGTGCTCAGCGGCTTCTCGACCGCCGTCCTCGCACCCCTCGATCAGCTCGAGCCGCGCGAACGCGTCGAACTCCAGCGAACGCTCGAGGAATGGCTGCGAGCCAACGGGGCCTGGGACCCGGCGGCGGCCGCCCTCTCCGTGCACCGCAACACCGTCCGGAACCGGATCGACAAGATCGCGGCGCTGACCGGGCGGAACCTCGACCAGGCCGACGACCGCATGGAGCTGTGGCTGGCGCTCAAGGCCAGGGCGGTGACGCCGTCGACGGACGAACCCGACTGACGGTCACGCCCGGACCAGGATCTTCACCGCCGTGTCGTTGTGCTCGATCAACGTCGTGAGGCCCTCGGAGACCAGGTTGTCGAGTTCGATCCGGCCGGTGATGAACGGGGCCAGGTCGATCACGCCGGTGCGCACCAGCTCGATCACCGCCTCGTGATCTCGGACGTAGGCGATGGTGCCGCGCAGGTCGATCTCCTTGAGGACGAGCTTCTGCATGTCGACCGTCGCGGGCTTTCCCCAGATCGACACGTTCACCACCACGGCTGCGGGCCGGACGGCGTCGAGGATGGTGTCGAGGACGGCGTTGACCCCGGCGCACTCGAACCCGAGGTCGGCGCCGACACCGTCGGTCAGCTCGAGCACCCGGGTCTTCACGTCCTCCGACGACGGGTCGATCACGTGATGCGCGACCCCACTGGACAGCGCCTTCTGCTTCCGGGCGTCGCTGAGTTCCGTGACGATCGTGGTGACACCCAGGCCCTTCAGGACCGCGGCCACCAGGAGTCCGATCGGCCCCGCGCCGCCGACCAGCGCGACGTCGCCGGCCTTGGCCCCGCTGCGGACGACCGCATGGTGCGCGACGCTGAGCGGTTCGATCAGGGCCGCCTCGTCGAGCGGGATGTCGCCGATCTTGTGCACCCACCGGCGGTCGACCACCACCTTCTCGCTGAGTCCGCCCCCGCCACCGGCCAATCCGATGAAACCCATCTTCGTACACAGGTGATAGTTGCCTGCCTTGCAGGACGCGCACTCGTTGCACACGAAGTACGGCTCCACCACCACGTTGTCACCCACGGCGACATCGGTGACGCCCTCACCGACCTCCTCGACCGTCCCGGAGAACTCGTGGCCCATCGTCACCGGAGCATTCTCGTGCGACAGCGGATGGGGATGCCCCGGCGGGGAGATGAAGATCGGGCCCTCCAGGTACTCGTGGAGGTCGGTGCCGCAGATTCCGCACCACGCGACCCGGAGTTTCACCGCGCCCGGCCGCAATTCCGGCTCCGGGATGTCGTCGATCCGGATGTCGCGTCGGCCGTGGAAGCGTGCTGCCCTCATGAATCCGCCCTCACTACGTTGTGAACGTGCTGATTCGGGGAACGGTACGGGCGCGCGGCCGGGGGCGGGAAGAGTTGCAGTGTGTTGCAATTCGATGGCGCCGGTGTGACGTTCACCGGCCGATAGCTGGTTTGACCGGATCTGCGGGTACCTTCGAGGGGAAAGACTGGTTCGATCTGGGGGAGTGAGGCATGGCACGCATACGCACGGCGGCTGAAGCCGAAATCAACGCCGCCGAGCAGATGCAGAAGCTCGGTTACGGCGACGCCACAGCGCTACTCGGAGGCGCGGACGGCGGCATCGACGTCTACTCGTCACGCGCGTACGCGCAGGTGAAGTGGCGTGGCGGCAGTGCAGGCAAGTCGGACCTCGCGAACCTCTACGGCACCCGCGGAACCAGCCACGCCCGGAAGCTCCTGTACTTCTCCGGCCCCGGATACACGGACGAGGCCGTCGACTACGCGGACACGGTGGGCATCGCCCTGTTCCGGTGCGAGCCCGACGGCGAAACCCCGCCGGTCGGTGTCCACGCCCCGAAACTGGTGGCCGCCGCGCGTAACTCGACGGTTGCGGTGGCCCCGTCCCCGCCGCCCCCACCGGAGCCCGAATCGCCGGCGCGCATCGTCGCCCGCAACGCATGGGCGATGGTCGCAGGCTTCCTCGGCGCCCACTGGCGACTCCTCGGCGCCGTCGTCTGCACGATTGTCCTCATGATCGCCCCCTTCGGCGAAGGGAACGTCGGGCTGCGGGTGTTCGCGACGATCCTCGCCGTCGTCGGCGCGCCCGTGTTCTGGCTC
>NZ_JBFUGT010000297.1:0-7919 GCF_056402775.1 Rhodococcus sp. P3_B8 | reverse complement strand
ACGCAGGCCGATGTCGAGGATCAGGCCGCCCTTGACGACCTCGATGACGGTGCCCTTGACGGCCTCGTCCTTCTCCTTGAGCTCCTCGATGGTGCCCCAGGCACGCTCGTACTGAGCGCGCTTCTTCGACAGGATCAGTCGGCCTTCCTTGTCCTCCTTGGTGAGGACGAGAGCTTCGACCTCATCGCCCACGGAGACGACCTCGTTGGGGTCGACGTCGTGCTTGATGGAGAGCTCACGGGAAGGGATGACGCCTTCGGTCTTGTAACCGATGTCGAGCAGGACCTCGTCGCGATCGACCTTGACGATGGTGCCTTCGACGATGTCGCCATCGTTGAAGTACTTGATCGTTGCGTCGATGGCGGCGAGGAAGTCCTCGGCGGAGCCGATGTCGTTTACGGCTACCTGCGGCGAGGTCACGGTGGTGGAGGGCATGTGTTGAGTTGCTCCGGACGGGTTGTGGTCGGTTGATGGTGTTCTGTCGGACAAGCAACCTGAACCGACGAAACACTCCGCCGAATCAGATCACCGCAAGCGCAGTGAACGACACCCGACTGGAACCGAACAAACTCGAACTGAACCGAATCCGATGCCGCACACATAGACACTCGCGTGCAATAGGCTACGCGCCCGTGGGCAAGCTGGGCAAACCCGGGCACGTTCCCACGCTCTACTCTGTTGCCCATGCCCGATCCTCGCCCGTCCGATTCTCCTCTCTCCCCGGAAGACGACCGACACGGCACCGCCAACAGCGTGCTCGGAACGTCCGGGGTGAGCCGCGTCCGCGTCGATTCCGAGTCCAGCGAACGCGCGAGCCGTGCCTGGTGGGACGCCGATGCGGACGACTACCACCGCACCCACGGCGAGTTCCTCGGCGTGGACTCGTCCGAGGGTGAGTTCGTCTGGTGTCCGGAGGGACTGCACGAGGGCGACTACCACCTTCTCGGTGACGTGGCGGGCAAGGACGTCCTCGAGGTGGGCTGCGGTTCCGCGCCCTGCGCGCGGTGGCTCGCCGGCCGGGGCGCCCGGGCAGTCGGGCTCGACCTGTCCATGTCGATGCTGACCCGCGGGGTCGAGGCCATGCGGGCGGGCGGCGCGACCGTGCCGCTCGTTCATGCGGGAGCCGAGCACCTCCCCTTCGCCGACGCGAGCTTCGACATCGCGTGTTCGGCTTTTGGAGCGGTTCCGTTCGTGGCGGACTCACAGCAGGTGATGAGTGAAGTGGCCCGGGTACTCCGCCCGGGCGGTGCGTGGGTGTTCGCCGTCAACCATCCGATCCGCTGGATCTTCCCGGACGACCCGGGCCCCCGAGGGCTCACCGCGTCGCTCCCCTACTTCGACCGCACCCCCTACGTGGAGGTCGACGGCGACGGCGTCCCCACCTACGTCGAGCACCACCGGACCATCGGCGACCGGGTGCGCGAGATCGTGTCGGCCGGACTGGAGGTACGCGACATCATCGAGCCGGAGTGGCCCGAATGGCTCGACCGGGAATGGGGGCAGTGGAGCCCGCTGCGGGGACAGATCTTCCCCGGCACCGCCATCTTCAGCTGCCGCAAACCCGTGAGTACTTCTTAACCGCCCGCGGTTGAGAAGTACTCACGGGGCCGGAGGCCACTACAGCAGCTTCGACAAGAACAACTTGGTGCGGTCGTGCTGCGGATTGGCGAGCAGCTCGCGGGGGTTCCCCGATTCGACGACGACGCCGGCGTCCATGAACACGAGCTGGTCGGCCACCTCGCGTGCGAAGCCCATCTCGTGCGTGACGACGACCATCGTCATGCCGCCGGCCGCGAGATCCTTCATGACGGTCAGCACCTCCCCGACCAGCTCCGGGTCGAGGGCGGACGTCGGCTCGTCGAACAGCATCAGCTTGGGGTCCATCGCCAGCGCGCGGGCGATCGCGACGCGCTGCTGCTGACCACCCGACAGCTGCGCCGGGTACGCGTCCGCCTTCTCGCTCAGGCCCACCTGCTCGAGGAGGTCACGTCCTCGCTCGAGCGCCTTCTTCTTGCTCAGCCTCTTCACCTGGATGGGCGCCTCGATGATGTTCTCGAGTGCCGTCCGGTGCGGGAAGAGGTTGAAGTGCTGGAAGACCATCCCGATGTCGCGGCGCTGCTTCGCGGCCGCTCTGGGATGGAGTTCGTAGAGCTTGCCGCCCCGCTCGGAGTACCCGACGATCTCGCCGTCGACGTACAGCCGCCCGGCGTTGACCTGCTCGAGGTGGTTGATGCACCGCAGGAACGTCGACTTCCCCGAGCCCGAGGGCCCGACCAGGCACAGGACCTGACCGGCGTCGATCTCCAGCGACACACCCTTGAGTACCTTCAGCGCCCCGAAGTTCTTGCAGACCCGGTCCGCCTTGACCATCGGCGTCATCGTCGTTCCCCTCCGGGAGTGTCGGGCAAGGTCTCGGGCCCGGGTTCGATCACCAGCGGCTTGCCCTGCGCGTCGGCGAGCGCCTGCAGTTGCCGCGGGGTGAGCTTGCGGGACGCACCCTTCGAGTAGTAGCGCTCCAGGTAGAACTGGCCGATCATCAGCAGGCTGGTGATGGCGAGGTACCAGGTGGCGGCCACCATCAGCAGCGGGATCGGCTGGAAGTTCGCACCCGAGATGTCTCTGGCACGTCCGTACAACTCCAGGCTGTACGGCACCGCGGTGACCAGCGATGTCGTCTTCAGCATGCTGATCAGCTCGTTGCCCGTGGGCGGGATGATCACCCGCATGGCCTGCGGCAGGACCGTGCGGCGCATGGTCTGCGACCATGTCATGCCGAGCGCCACCGACGCCTCGGTCTGCCCCTCGGCCACCGAGTTCACGCCGGCCCGGACGATCTCGGCCATGTACGCGGCCTCGTTGAGTCCCAGACCGATCACCGCGAACAGGAACGCCGCGTTGATCCCCTGCAGGTCGATGTGCACGAACTGGTGGACGAACGGGATGCCCAGATCCAGCTGCTTGTAGATCGACGGGAACAGTCCCCAGAACACCAACTGCACGTAGACCGGGGTCCCGCGGAAGATCCACAGGTAACCCCACGACGCCGCCTTCAGCACCGGGTTCGGCGACAGTCGCATGACGGCGAGGACGACACCCAGGATGATGGCGATCGCCATCGACAGGATCGTCAGCTGGATGGTGTTCCACGCCGCAGCCGAGATCCGTGCATCGAACAGATACCGGGCGTAGACGTCCCAGCGGTACGCCTCGTTGGTGCGCGCACCGTTGACGAACAGCGCCAGCAACAGACCGACGACGATCGCGGCGATCCAGCGGCCGGGCCGCCGCAGCGGGATCGCCTTGATCGGTTCCGGTTCCTGCCCCGCCTCGGTGCCGGACCGGTCCGGAGCCTTCTCCACGTCAGACACTCGTCAACCGCTCAGCTCGTGGCGCCGTTGATCTGGGACGTGGTGATGACGCCCGCCTCGACACCCCAGTTCTCCGCGATCGTCCGGTAGGTGCCGTCGTCGATGAGGTGCTGCAGCGCCTGCTGGAGGGTCTGCGCGAGCGGCGAACCCTTCGCGACGGGCCAGCCGTACGGCGCGGCGTCGAAGACCTCGCCCGCGGCCTCGATCTTGCCGTCGCTCTGCTTGATCGCGTACGCGGTGACGGGCGAATCGGCGGACATCGCGTCGACCTTGCCGAGCGCGACGGCGTTGGCGGCGTCGTCCTGGCTGTCGAACTTCACGATCTCGATGGGCGGCTTCCCGGCCGCCACGCACGCCGCGCTCTTGGCGGGCACCTCCTCGAGATCCTCGATGGTGGTGGTCTGCACGCCGACCCGCAGGCCGCAGGCGTTGGTGGGGTCGACGGACTTGCCTGCGGGCTGCGCCCACTGCACTCCGGCGCTGAAGTAGGTGGTGAAGTCGACCGACTGCTCGCGTTCCTTGGTGTCCGTGAACGACGACATACCCATGTCGTAGCTGCCGGCCTGGATCGACGGGATGATCTTGTCGAAGTCCGCCTCGGTGTACTCCGGTGTCACGCCGAGCACCTTGCTCACGGCGTCCACGAGGTCGACGTCGAAGCCGACGATCTTGCCGCTCGGATCCTTGAACTCGTTGGGCGAGTAGGGAATATTGACACCGACGATGATCTTGCCGGACGAGACGATCTTCTCGGGCAGTGTCGCCGCGATGGCATCCACCTTGTCGACTTCCACGGCGACGGTCTCTTCTCCGGAAGGCGTACCGCCGCCCTCGGTGTTGCTGGCGCATCCGGCGAGCAGCAGAGCACTGCCGCCCGCCAGTGCACAGATGGTGCGGGCCACTCGGCCTCGCGCGAAGACGGATCGACCAGACACTGGCATGTCCTCCAAGGAAATCGTGGTACACCGAGCGAGCTACGGCGACGGAGAACTCTCGAACTCCGAATAGTCGAACGGTAGGTTACGGCACCCGCATCTGCGGACGTCGTTACCGAACATTAACGGCCTGTCCCGGCCCGTGGCGGCGGTTTCAGCGACGCAGTGTCCGGGCGAGGACGGTCTCGGTGAATTCACCGGTCGACGCGAGTCCACCCAGGTCAGCCGTGGCGACTCCGGACGCGATGGTCGCACGGACCGCGTCGCGGATCCGGTGTGCCGCGCCGCCCAGATGCCGGTCTGCGCGGCGGTCCCCGAGCCATTCGAGCATCATCGCGGCCGACAGCATCAGCGCCGTGGGATTGGCCCGGTTGTGGCCCGCGATGTCGGGGGCGGCTCCGTGCGCCGCCTGCGCCATCACCTTGGTCTCGGAACTGTTGATCGACGGGGCGGTGCCGAGCGAGCCGGACAGCTCACCGGTCAGGTCCGACAGGATGTCCCCGAACATGTTCTCCGTCACCACGACGTCGAAGTCGCGCCCCCTGCGGACGAGGTGCGCGGTCATGGCGTCGACGTGCTCGTCGTCGATCCGCACGTCCGGGTAGTCGCGCTCCCCCACCTCCCGGCAGACGTCGCGGAACAGTCCGGTCGTCATCGACAGGACGTTGGCCTTGTGCACGATCGTGACGTGGCGGCCGCGGGTGCGCGCCAGCGCGAATGCGGTGTGCGCGATGCGCTCACACGCCTTCCTCGTCACGACGCCGACCGCCAGCGCCACGTCGGGGGTCGGCATGAACTCGCCGCTGCCGGCGAACATGTTCCGGTCCGCGTACAACCCTTCGGTGTTCTCCCGGACGATCACCAGGTCCATGTCCGGGACCGTCGAGGCGACGCCCTCGAGCGAGCGGGCGGGGCGGATGTTCGCGAAGAGGTCGAATCTCTTGCGCACCACCCCGCCGGGGGTCAGCCGGCCGCGGAACGGTTCCGGGTAGGCGGCGCTGTCGTGCGGGCCCAGGATCCAGGCGTCGAGTTCGTCCAGCGCGGAGAGCGTGGAGTCGGGGATCGGCGCTCCGTGCGACTCGATGGCGCCCAGGCCGAGGGGCAGTTCCACCCAGTCGACGGCGCCGCCGCCCGCCGCGGTCACCGCGGCCGAGACCACCCGCTGGGTTGCCGGGACGATCTCGTGACCGATGCCGTCGCCGAGGAGTACGCCGATCCGGGTATCGAAAATGTTTGCCGTGGCACCGCTCATGAGGCCATCATTGCCTACCATGGTCCAGTCGGTGGAACTGCTGTTCGACGAAGCGACCGACGTTGCCGTGCGCGCGGAGTGGCAACGCCTGTGGGATGCCGGGATGCCCAGCCGCACTCGCGTTCGCGCCGAATCGAATCGGCCCCACATCACCCTGTTCGTGGCACGCCACATCCCACCCGAGATCGACGAACTGCTGGGCCGCCGGATCGCGACGCCCTCGTTCCACATCAGGCTGGGCGGGCTCGTGATGTTCGGCGGCAGGCACGTCACGCTGTCGCGATTGGTGGTGCCGTCGAAGGCCCTGCTGTCCCTGCACCGCAGCGTGTTCGATCTCGCGGCGCACGCCACGGAGATCACGCCGCACATCCGCCCGGGCGAATGGACGCCGCACGTGACTCTCGCGCGGCGACTGCCTGCCGATCAGATCGCGGAGGCCGCGCGGCTGCTCGACGGTGGCGACATCGTCGGCCGGGCGTCGGTGGTGCGCCGGTGGGACGGGGACGCCAAACGCGAGTGGGTGGTCACGGCACCGCCGTGATCACGGTGCGTCCGCGGCGACCRTCTCGGCGGCCTTGCGCGAAGACCGTTGGGTGACGACGATTCCCGCGATCACCGCAAGTGCCCCGACGGGCTGGTTCCACGAGATGTGCTCGTCGAGCGCGACCGCGCCGAGCACGACCCCGACCACCGGCGTCAGGTAGGTGACGGTGGAGGCCGCGGTGGGCCCCCAGCCGCGCACCACGTTCGTGTTCCACACGAACGCCAGCCCGGTGCCGAACGCCCCGAGYCCGATCATCGAGGCGACGATCGCGGGGGTCAGGTGCATCGGCGTGCTCGCGACCCACGGGGTGGCGAGGAGCATGGCGGCCGCGGCGATCGACACCTGCATGAACGCGATGGTGGGTGTTCCGACGCCTCGCGGAAGGATGAACCGCCTCAGGTAGACCAGTGCCACGCCGTACGACGCGGTCGCACCGAGGCACGCGAGCTGGGCGGGGACGCTGCCGATGATCCCCGCCTGCCACGGCGCCAGCACCACGACCACCCCGGTGAATCCGAGCAGGAGGCCGAACAGCTTTGCGTCCRTAAGTTTCTCCCCTGGCAGGAACGCCAGTGCCACCGACATCGTCATGAGCGGTGTGGTCGCGTTGTAGATGCTGGCCAGGCCCGAACTGATGCTCTGCTCGGCCCAGCTGAACAGCAACCACGGCACCACACACTGGGCGACCGCCAGTACCGACAGGTGCGCCCATGTCGCCGCTTCGCGCGGCAACCGCGTCCGGGTGAGTCCGAGGACGGCACCGAGGGTCACCGCCCCGAACACGAGTCGCCACAGCACGACCTGTGTGAAGGACAGGCCCTCGAGCCCGACCTTGATGAAGAGGAAACTCGCGCCCCAGGCGAGCGCCGTGCCCGCGTACTGGACCGCCAGGTTCCCTCTCAAAACCGGAAGTCCCCGTGCTGGATGACTTCGTTGTGCGTGTCGGGCGTGCGGCCGGCGAGCGCCAGCGCGTCGAGCGCCAGGAACACGAGGAGTACCACGACCAGGATTGTCATGTCTTCAGCCTCGTAGCATCGGCGTCCGAGAAATAGTGGCAGAAACGACATTGTTGACCATATTTCTGCCATAGTGGGATGGTGCTGAAAAAAGTCGTAGTCCCGCTCATGCCGCTCACCGAAGCGTTCGAGCTCGGAGTCGCCTGCGAGGTGTTCGGTTTCGACCGATCCGACKACGGACTCCCCACCTACGACTTCTCCCTCGTCGCCGGCTCACGGGAACCCATCCGCACCCGATTCGGTTACGGCATCGACGTCCCGTACGACCTCGACCGGCTCGACGACGCCGACCTCATCGTGGTTCCCGCGGGCGGAACCTACGCCGAGGCGGACGGCACCTTCGTCTGCGCGAAGGACCCCGACCCGTGCATGGACCCCCTCCTCGACAAACTCCGGGCCGCGGTGGACCGGGGCGCCAAGGTCGCCAGCCTCTGCAGCGGCGCCTTCGTACTCGGCGCGGCCGGACTGCTGGACGGACGCAAGTGCACCACCCACTGGCGGCACGCTCAGCGGCTCGCCGACCTCCACCCGGCTGCGACGGTCGACCCGAATGTCCTGTACGTCGACGACGATCCCGTCCTGACCAGCGCGGGCACCGCCGCGGGTATCGACCTGTGCCTGCACATCGTGCGCAAGGAGCAGGGCAGCCGGGTGGCCAACGGGATCGCGCGGCGCATGGTCGTCCCGCCGCACCGGGACGGCGGTCAGGCGCAGTACGTGGCGATGCCGCTGCCGTCGACGACGATCGACACCCTCGGCCCGCTGCTCGACTGGATGACCGAGCACCTCGCCCTCGACCTGTCC
>NZ_JBFUGT010000296.1:0-7955 GCF_056402775.1 Rhodococcus sp. P3_B8 | reverse complement strand
CACTGACCTGTTTGGACTCGGCGCGTTCGGCGACCGGCCGATTGTCGATGCCCTGCGCCAGCCGGTGCAGGCCCGGTCCGACCGTGGTGCCCAGAATGGACGCCACCTCCGATTCCGGGGTCCGCGCGAACCCGCCGATGGTCTCGATGCCGAGCCGCTTCAGCTTCTCCTCGGCGACCGGGCCGATGCCCCACAGCTTCCGCACCGGAAGCTCGTCCAGCACCGCATGCTGCTCGTCCGGCGGGATCACCGTGATCCCGTCGGGTTTGGCCAGACCGGACGCGATCTTGGCCACCTGCTTGCCCGACCCGGCGCCGATGGACGCGACCAGTCCCGTCTCCTCGAGCACCAGGGCGCGCAGTCCCTCGCAATACCGTTGCACCGTGCCCGCATCCGCCCCGGCCAGCTCGATGGGTTCGCCGAACGCCTCGTCCATCGACAGTTGCTCGAGCACCGGCATCGGGCCGCGGAGCGCGTCGAACACGGACTTGCTCAACATGCCGTAAAGGCGACCCCGCGGCGGCAGCACCACCGCACCCGGACCCACCAGCCGGCGGGCCTGATGCATCGGCATGGCCGAACGCGCGCCGAACACCCGCGCCTCGTAGCTGGCGCCGGCGACGACGCCGCGCCCGCCGAGACCACCGACGAGAACCGGGCGGCCGCGGAGCGTCGGCCGGGTGAGCTGCTCGACCGACGCGAAGAACGCGTCCATGTCGAGGTGCAGCACCCACCGACGACTCACCTGATGCAAAATACCCGCCCGGTCCGACAGGTCACGCCTTCGCGATCGCCGCCCGCACACCCTCACCGAGCTCGACGGCGTCGCCCGGCGCCTCGGCCAGTTCCAGTTCGACGGCGAGGATCTCGCCCGCGATCAGCTCGCGGTGCGCGAGCGCCCAGTCCCGCCGCTCTTCGGGCACGTCGAGGACGACGGTGATCCGATCGGACACCTCGAGCCCGGCGGCGCGCCGCGCGTCCTGCAACTCGCGGATCCGGTCCTTCGCCCACCCCTCGGCTTCCAGTTCCTCGGTGACCGCCGAGTCCAGGACGACCAGACCGGCCCCGTCGGGCAGGGCTGCCGTCGACTCCGGTTCGGCGGCCACGAGCCGCTGCGTGTACTCCTCCGGCAGCAACTCGATCCCCGCCGCGACGACGACGCCGTCCGAATTCTCCGACCAGTCACCGGCCTTCA
This sequence comes from Rhodococcus sp. P3_B8, assembly GCF_056402775.1. Taxonomy (NCBI): domain Bacteria; kingdom Bacillati; phylum Actinomycetota; class Actinomycetes; order Mycobacteriales; family Nocardiaceae; genus Rhodococcus; species Rhodococcus sp. P3_B8. Next base: position 6,760 of record NZ_JBFUGT010000296.1, on the reverse strand, counting down.
CGGCCTTGATGACGGTCTGCACGTCCTTGCCCAGGCGCGGTCCCGCGGCGCGCGCGTTGACGACGAGCTCGAACCGGCCGTGCACGTCCACGTCGGTGGTGAGGTCGACCTTCTTGACGTTGACCTCGTCGGCGATGAGACCCAGGTACGGGCGCAGGCGCTCCGCGTCGTCGGACGCGACCGTCACCTCGGGCAGCGGCAGCCGCACCCGGAGGTTCTGCGCCTTGCGCAGTCCCAGCACCGTCGAGCACACCGACCGCACCTCGTCCATCGCCGACACCAACTCCGCATCCGCCGGCAGCTGACCGTGGGCCGGCCAGTCCGCGAGATGCACGGACCGTCCGCCGGTCAGTCCTCGCCAGATGACCTCGCTGATCAGGGGCAGCAACGGAGCGGCGAGCCGGGTGACCACCTCGAGCACCGTGTGGAGGGTGTCGACGGCGTCCTTGTCCTCGTCCCAGAAGCGCGAACGCGACCGCCGCACATACCAGTTCGTCAGCGCGTCGCAGAACGTGCGCAGTTCGTCACACGCCCCGGCGATGTCGTTCGTCTCGAGCGCGCCGGTGATGGCGTCCCGGGTTCCGGCCAGCTTCGCGAGGATGTACCGGTCCAGGACGTTCGTCGAATCCGTGCGCCACTCACCGGACGTCGGCGCGTACAGCTGCAGGAAGCTCCACGCGTTCCACAGCGGCAGCAGCGCCTGCCGGACACCCTCGCGGATGCCCTGTTCGGTGACGACGAGGTTTCCGCCGCGCAGGATCGGCGAGGACATGAGGAACCAGCGCATGGCGTCCGAGCCGTCCCGCTCGAACACCTCCTTCACGTCCGGGTAGTTGCCCTTGGACTTGCTCATCTTCAGTCCGTCTTCACCCAGGACGATGCCGTGAGCCGCAACGGTCTTGAAGGCGGGACGATCGAACAGCGCCGTCGCCAGCACGTGCAGCGTGTAGAACCAGCCGCGGGTCTGCCCGTTGTACTCGACGATGAAATCGCCCGGGAAGTGGCCGTCGAACCACTCACGGTTCTCGAACGGGTAGTGCACCTGCGCGTACGGCATCGAGCCGGACTCGAACCAGCAGTCGAGGACCTCGGGGACACGCCGCATCATCGACTTCCCGGTCGGGTCGTCCGGGTTCGGGCGCACCAGGTCGTCGATCATCGGCCGATGCAGATCCGTCGGCCGCACCCCGAAGTCGCGCTCGAGTTCGTCGAGCGAGCCGTACACGTCCGTGCGCGGGTACGCCGGGTCGTCGGACACCCACACCGGAATCGGGCTGCCCCAGTACCGGTTGCGGCTGATGTTCCAGTCGCGGGCACCCTCGAGCCACTTGCCGAACTGTCCGTCGCGGATGTGCTCGGGCACCCACGTGATGTCCTGGTTCAGCTCGACCATGCGGTCGCGGAACTTGGTGACCGCGACGAACCACGACGGGACCGCCATGTAGATCAGCGGCTGCCCGCTGCGCCAGCTGTGCGGGTACGAGTGCTCGATCGTCTCGTGCCGCAGCAACTTTCCCGCAGCCTTGAGGTCCTTGATGATCACCGGGTTCGCGTCGAACACCTGGAGACCCTCGTACGGCGGCACCATCGCCGTGAACTTGCCGCCCGGGTCGAGCGGCTGCACGATCTCGATCCCGTTCGCCGTGCAGTACTCCATGTCCTCTTCACCGAAAGCCGGTGCGAGGTGGACGATTCCGGTACCGGACTCGGTGGTGACGTAGTCGGCGGAGATGACGCGGTGCGCGTTCTCGTGACCGACGAAGAAGTCGAACGGCGGGTCGTAGTGGAGCCCGACGAGGTCCGCACCTTTGTGCTCGGACAGCACCTCGGGTGCCTCGCCGAGTTCGCGGGCATAGTGCCCCAGCCGATCCTTGGCGAGCACGTAGCGTTTGCCGTCGGCGCCCGTCACCTGGACGTAGTCGATGTCCGGGTGCACCGCGACCGCGAGGTTGGACGGCAGCGTCCACGGCGTGGTGGTCCAGATGATCGCGTTGGCTCCGTCGAGCGGGCCCTCGCCGTGCAGCGGCATGTCGACCGTGACGGCGGGATCCTGGCGCATCTTGTACGCGTCGTCGAGCCGGGTCTCCTGGTTCGACAGCGGCGTCTGCTCGTACCAGCTGTACGGCAGCACACGGAAGCCCTGGTAGATCAGGCCCTTGTCGAACAGTTCCTTGAACGCCCACATGACCGACTCCATGAAGTCGAGGTCCAGGGTCTTGTAGTCGTTGTCGAAGTCGACCCACCGGGCCTGCCGGGTGACGTAGTCGCGCCACTCGTCCGTGTATCGCAGCACGGAGGACTTGCAGTACTCGTTGAACTTCTCGAGACCCATGACGTCGATCTCGGACTTGTCCTTGATGCCGAGCTGCTTCTCCGCCTCGAGTTCGGCGGGCAGTCCGTGGCAGTCCCAGCCGAATCGGCGCTCGACCTTGTTGCCGCGCATGGTCTGGAACCGCGGGATCAGATCCTTGACGTACCCCGTCAGGAGGTGGCCGTAGTGCGGGAGACCGTTCGCGAACGGCGGACCGTCGTAGAACACGAATTCGGGGGCGTCGTCACGCTGGGCGACCGACGCCCGGAAGGTGTCGTCCTCGTCCCAGCCGGCCAGCACACGCTGCTCGATCTGGGGAAACCGGACACCCGCGTCCTGGGAGACGCCGTAGTCGACCTTGGGGTAGGACTCGTTGCTGCTGGTCACGTTGCTGGTGTCGGTCACCGCGATCTCCTCGTGCCTGACGTACTCGGCACGGGGACGACGGAGACGCCTCCTGCGTCACCACCGCGGTACCACCCCGCTTGCACCCCGGAGGGCGCCTCTCGGTGCCGGGCTGTGACGGGCCCACCCGTTCGGTTCTACTGAGCCGGCGTGCCGGCCGTTCTTCCGAAGGCTCCCCGGTGATGGCCGGATCGTCGCCGCGAAACTCGGTTACTGAATTATTCGCTGAATGCAGTCTAGCCGCCACCGCCGCGGGGCGGCTCAATCGGCACCGGGATACGGCAGCTCAGTCGCCCTCGTCGGATCCGGGCGCCGTGTCCGCGTCCCGTGTGGGACCGCGGTCACCGGGGACACCGCTCGTGGGTTGCCCCGGAACGGCCGCCGCCTTCTTGCCTGCAAGGGCGCTGACGAGCAGCAGGACCGCTCCGGCGACGCACACCACGATGCATCCCCAGGCCCACACGACCGAACCGGTCATGAGAGCCACCACTAGGAGAGCGAACCCCACCGCTGCAAGAGCGAGTGTCACGACCAGCACGGCTCAACCTCTATCCGGGCCGCTGGCTGGGCAACTACCGCGCGCTCAGTCAGCTATTGCCCTTGGCGTAGGACTGGCTGTAGTTGGACTGCGATCCACCCTGCGCGAACGAATCCTGACCGCCGTCCACCGGAACTGCGGATCCCCGCTGCTCCAGTTCCTCGAGCTGCGACTCCAGGTACGACTTCAGGCGCACACGGTATTCGCGCTCGAACGTCTTGAGCTGCTCGATACGACCCTCGAGCACGGAACGCTGCTGGTTGATCGTCGCCATGATCTCGGTGTGCTTCTTCTCCGCGTCCGCCTGCAGCGCATCGGCCTTCTCCTTGGCCTGGCGCAGCTGGGTCTCGGACCGGGTCTGAGCGTCGGTGATCAGTGCTTCCGACTTCTGGCGGGCGTCCGCGATCATCGTCTCGGAACGGGTCCGTGCGTCGCTGACCAGCTGCTCCGAGTTGGTGCGCGCGTTGCCGAGCAGCTGCTCGGACTCCGTCTTCGCGTCACTCGTGAGGCGGTCCGCCATCTCCTGGGCGAGACCCAGAACCTTGGCGGCCTGCATGTGAGCGTCGGCGCCCTGGGCGGGAGCGGCCGCGGCTGCAGCGGCGGGAGCCGGTGCCGGCGCGGGAGCCTTGGGCTGCTCGACCACGCGAGCCGGCTCCACCTTGGGGGCGGGAGTCGGTGCTGCGGACCCGGAGCGTGGAGCYTTCTTCGCATCGGCGAGCTCCTTGTCGAGCTCCCCTACTCGCTGCCGAAGGTCGGCGTTCTCCTCGATCAGGCGCGACAACTCTTGCTCGACGAGGTCGAGAAACGCATCGACTTCGTCTTCGTTGTAGCCCCGCTTACCGATCGGTGGCTTGCTGAACGCGACATTGTGCACATCAGCGGGAGTCAGCGGCATGGAAGGATCCCTTCACGCGTCATTTGGCGGTCTAGCAAGCATTCAGTTACAGCGCAGTCTACGTAACGGTGAAACAAGACTGGATCAATGGGGTCCATTCTGTCACACCAGACCCGTAGCACGCGCTTGTCCCTGAACGATCGACATCAGGATGAAGACGATGAACAGCAAGACCATGATGGATAGATCCAACCGCACCCCACCGAGATTGATCGGGGGGATCAACCGCCGTAGCAGTTTGACCGGTGGATCGGTGACCGTAAAAATCGCCTCGAGAATGACSACCACGACGCCGGTTGGCCGCCAGTCTCGTGCGAAGGTCCGTACGAACTCGACAATGATTCTGCCGATGAGTAGCAGCCAAAAGACAAACAGTATCAAGTAGATCACCGAGAACAAGGCCACACCTTCACTCTGCCTGAGAATGTCCGGCCGATCAAAACGAGCCGCGTGGCCAGGGCTTTCTCCGCCACAGCCGCCGCGGCCCGCGCCGTTTCGGACGTTCGGATCCCGATGGTCGTTTCCCCCGCTCCCCGGTTTACTTCTGGCTGTAGAAGCCGGTTTCCGCGATGCGGCGACGCTCCTCGGCGGACACGTCGATGTCTGCGGGTGAGAGCAAGAACACCTTCGTGGCCACCTTGTCGAAGGACCCGCGCAGCGCGAATGCCAGTCCGGCGGCGAAATCGACGAGGCGCTTGGCGTCCGCGTTGCTCATCTCGACGAGGTCCATGATGACGGGGGTGCCGTCACGGAACCGCTCGCCGATGGTGCGGGCCTCCCCGTAGTCGCGGGGGCGCAGCGTGGTGATCTTGGACAGCGGCCCACCTTCGTCGAAGAGGGGTCCGCGACGACTCTCCACCCGCTCGGACCGCGTGTCGACGGCCAGCGCGCCACGGGTGCTGCCGCGCACCGCACCGCTCGCGCTGGGACGGGCCGACCGGACGGCCACGGGTTCGACCCGGGACGAGTGCCGGGGGCCGTCGTACCGGTCGAAGTCGTCGTCGAGGTCGTCCCGGCGGCCGGGAGCATAGGCAGCCTTGCTGAAGGCCGGCTCGGCGAAGTCACGGTCGTCACGGTCGAGGTACGGATCACGTCCACTGTCGCGGGCCGGTCGAGCAGCCCTGCGCGCAGGTTCCGGCTCGTCCAGGTACTCGTCCTCGTAGTCGTCGAGGGGAACCATGCCGAAGTAAGCCTTGAACTTGTGCAGACTGCTCATTGATCGACCTTCCTTGGCGCGGCGGACAGGATCCAACTGCGACCGGTCGCAGCGGTGTGGACGGGTTGGCGATCACCTGGGCGATCTATTTCGAGGTTATAGGCCTCGAACCCAACAGCGCGGTTCCGACACGCACGCACGTCGACCCGTGTCGGACAGCGTGCTCGAGATCATTGGTCATGCCCGCTGAGAGGTCCGTCGCATCCGGATGGTCGCGCCTGAGCCGCGCGTGTATCTTCTCCAGTTCCTCGAACGCCGCGTCCGGGTCGGCGTCGATCGGCGGAACCGCCATCAGTCCGCGGTATTCGAGTCCCGGCGACGACTGCACCTCCGCGGCAAGGTGTTCGAGGTCGGCGATCGCGGCACCGCCGCGCTGCGGATCGCCGTCCAGACTGACCTGCAGCAGCACCCGCAGGGGCTCGGGCCGCTCCCCCGCCTCGAGAGCCGCGGTCGCCGCGCGGCCGAGGGCGCCGACGAGTCGTTCACTGTCCACCGAGTGGATGGCGTACGCCCAGTGCGCGACGGCCTTCGCCTTGTTGCGCTGGAGGTGTCCGATCATGTGCCACCGCACCGACGGATCCGTCACCACGGTGCGGAACTCCGCGATCTTGGCCGTGGCCTCCTGCTCCCGCGACTCCCCGAATTCGCGGCACCCGAGTTCGTACAGGATCCGCGCGTCGGATTCGGGGAAGAACTTGGTGACGGGCAGCAGCGACACCTCCGCGGGGTCGCGACCGGCGTCCCGGCACGCCGCGTCGAGCCGTGCGCGCACGGCGCCGAGCGCAGCCTCGATCTCCCCGACCCTGCTCATCGTTTCCACTCCCACACCGATCCTCACCGCCGTCGGCGGTCGTCGTCACACGCTGTCTTGCCCAGTATCCATCCAGATCACCGCCGCGAGCCGACCGGTCGGGGCCTGCCGGCGATGACTGAACAGTGTCTGGTCCTCGATGGTGCAGCGCGGATCCTCCGCCACCCCCGCGACACCCGCGTCGAGCAGTTGCTTCCGCAGGCCCGCCCGCAGGTCGAGGCCGGGGGTGCCCTTGACGGTGCGGGTGGCGCTGCCGGGAAGGAACTTCTCGACGTCGGCTTGCATCGCCGCGGGGACCTCGTACTGTCGGCCGCTGGCCGCCGGACCCAGGAATGCGCCGATCCGGTCGACGCGCGCCCCCTGCTCGACCATGACGTCGAGCACCCGCGGAACGATGCCGATGCGGGCGCCGATCCGGCCGGCGTGGACTGCGGCGATCACTCCGGCCTCGTCGTCGGACAGCAGCACCGGGACGCAGTCGGCGCTGAGGGTCGCGAGTGCGATCCCCGGAACCGTCGTCACCAGCGCGTCCGTGGCGGGTACCGGCACGTCGGTGGGCCCGTCGACCACGGTCACGTTGCGAC
>NZ_JBFUGT010000295.1:0-7974 GCF_056402775.1 Rhodococcus sp. P3_B8 | reverse complement strand
GCGTTGTCCCGACTGCACCATGTGAGAAATCGGGTCCTCGGTGGCGTAGGCGTGAACGACCGCTCGGAAGGCTGCCAGTCCGCCGCGCTCCGGGCCGTGCGTGGTCGACAGGAGGAACACGCGCTCGCGGTCCGTATTCAGACCGCCTAGGTCCATGTACTCACGTTTGCCGGCGAGGGCCGATATCGGAAAGCCGTTGCCCATGGCCTTTCCCCAACACGACAGATCGGGTTCGACTGAGTAGAGCGATTGTGCGCCGCCGGCCGACCAGCGGAATCCAGTGATCATCTCGTCGAAGATCAGCAGTGCGCCGTGCCGGTCGCAGAGGGCGCGGGCACCCTGGAGGAAGCCCGGTTCCGGCTCCGCCGTTGCGGTCGCAGCTTCGAGGATGACACAGGCGATCTGACCGTTGTTCCGGTCGAAGAGTGCGGCGAGCGAAGCGAGGTCGTTGAACGCGAAACCGGCGGACTTGGCGCCGATATCGGTGGGAACACCGCTGTTCATCGCTGTGGTACCGATAAACCAGTCGTCGACCGAGAAGAACGGTTGATTGCAGATGGCCACCATCTCTCGGCCCGTCACCGCCCGTGCGAGGCGGACCGCGGCGGTGGTGACGTCCGACCCGTTCTTGGCGAACTTCACCATGTCTGCTGCGGGAACCAGTTCGAGGAAGTCTTCCGCGGCCTGCAATTCGAGCTCGGTCGGCCGGCTGAAGTTCGTTCCATCGGCGATCGCCGCGCAGACGGCGTTCACCACAGGACGGTAGCCGTGCCCCAACGTCACCGATCGAAGACCCATGCCGTATTCGATGAAATTGTTTCCGTCCGCATCCCACACACGGGCGCCTGAACCGCGGACGAGAACGGGTGCCATGAAGTCCGGATACTGGTCGGGACCGCGCGCATAGGTGTGTGCGCCGCCCGGCACCACTCTGTTCAGGCGGGACTGCAGTTCGTTGGAGCGTGTGAACGACGGGCGGGCCGAGCCGTCGTCGCGTGCATTCGACATAGCCGAACTCCGGGGTGTGGAGGGGTGCAGTGCCTTCACGTGTGCGGTACTGTCGACACGAGTCTCTCCCCGTCGGGGTGCACTCGCAAGCGGCGTCGATCGGAAATCTGTTCCGTGGGCTGCATCTGACGAGACTGTTGTCCGCCCAGCGTTGTCGCGCGAGACTGTAGCCATATCCGATTTCTCCGGACTCTTCAAGGACAGTAATGGCGAACTATGAGGCCGACTCGACGGGCATCGACAGTTCGACTGTGCGCGTACTGATCGAAAACGGGGAGTACTGGCTCACCAATAGAGGTGATCTCGCCATCCTCGACGTCACTGTCAGGAGATTGAGCGAGCGATGGCCCGGTGCGCGGCTCGGCGTCCTGACCTATGCACCGTCGTTGTTGCGCGCGTTCGCTCCGAGCGCCGAGCCGGTCACCTATCGCCGTGGGAGCAGATGGGCGCGATCCGGACCATGGTGGCAATTACCTGCGTATGCCGGACCCCACCTGGTCGGCCCGGTGTCGGAGGGCTGGTGGGCTGCCTCGGATCGTCCACGGCGTTACGCCCGCAGGGTTCGTGACTCCCTCCGCGGATCGGTCGCCGTGCCCGACGACAGCGGGCGCATTCCGCGCATTCCGATGGCCGTCCGCGATGCCTCACTCGTGATCGCCATGGGCGGTGGCTACATGACCGACGTCGATCCCTATCAGGCCCACCGAACCCTCGATCTGCTCGAGCGCGCGGCTGACCTGCACATACCGACCGCGATGTGTGGTCAGGGCATTGGACCGCTCACGGGTGAACACCTCGTCGCCCATGCCTCGCAAGTCCTGCCCAAGGTCGATCTCATCGCGGTCCGAGAGGGAGTGCGAGGCCCGGCGCTCCTGCGGTCGCTCGGCGTGTCCTCCGAGAGGATCGTGGTCACCGGCGACGATGCCGTGGAACTGGCCTACGACATGCGATCGGACCCGATCGGGACAGACATCGGGGTATGTCTTCGCGTTGCAGGATACTCCCAGGTCACGGGCGGTGCACAAGATGTCGTCGGACGTGTGGTCCGGGAGTTCGCTGGTAGCGTCGATGCTGGTCTCGTTCCGCTGATCGTCTCCGAGTACGAGGCCGAGGATCGTCGCTCGACGATGCCGTTGGTCGACGGGTTTCCGGTCGTGAGACCCATACTGGGGCGCTTCGCCAGTGCCCGAGATCTGGTGACCGAAGTGGCGCGGTGCCGGGTACTCGTCACCGGCGCATACCACGTTGCCGTTTTCGCTCTTGCCCAAGGTATTCCGGTGGTGGGTTTGTCCACATCGCGCTATTACGACGACAAACTCGGTGGTCTGAGCGGGATGTTCCCCGGCGGCGTCGAGTTGGTGCAACTCGCTGAGGACGGGCTCGAGGAACGACTCACGCGTGCGGTTCACCATATGTGGCAGGCCGCTCCGGATCTGCGTTCCGGCCTGCGTGCTGAGGCGCGCGCGCAGGTGTGTGCGAGTAGGCGGGCGTTCGAGCGCGTGTACGCGCTCGTAGAGTCGGAGAACCCGCGCCGGGCAACGGAACAGTAACGCGCCATTCGTGTTCCGGTCGAATCAAGGGCTGACGAATGCGGTGGTCAGGGTGTCGTCAATGTTGGATGTTGTCGGGACGTGGGTCTCCCATGTTCGAGGCCGGCGCCCACATATCCGACGTGATCGCCCACATGTCGTGATCTCTACGGCGGCCGCCGACGTCGAGGAAGCTGGTCATTGTGCCCTCACGTCTCATGCCCACGCGCTCAGCCCGCTTCGCAGCCGCAGCGTTGTCCACGCAGATGGGCGCGGTGACTCGGCGTAGTCCCAATGTGCCGAACACGTAGTCCGCGAGTAGCACGCCCAAGACTGAGCACACGCCTTTGCCGGTTACCCGTGCGTCGAGCCAGATTCCCAACTCTGCGGTCTTGGTGCGCACGTCGATGCGCTCGAGATTGCATTGCCCCGCAAAGCGTCCGTCGATCTCGACCACCATCGGCAGCGCGAGGCCGGCACGGGCGGCCTTTCGTGACTGAAGGCATTCGTCGACCCATACCGTCTCGGTGTGGCGCTCCGGCCAGCTCAGTGGAGAACTGACCCAGTACGGTTCGATCAGACGCTGATCTCGCAGCCGAATTTCCCGCCAGGCGGTTGCGTCGGACAGCCGCGGCGAACGGAGCGCCACTTCGTGCCCGCCGACGACTACCGGGCCGAGGTGTAAGGCCGGGGCCCGGCGTGCAAGATGAATCCGGCGGAGCGGCCGGAGATGGAACCTGGCCGCCGCGACGACTGCAACTCTTGTTTTCGGAAGATCCAACGATCTCACCTCTGGCGATTGATGATACTCGGCCGCGTATGCCAGTCGTCAAATATGAAAAATCCGCCAAAACCATACCTCAGGTACTCTTCTATGGAGTAAATTAATCTCGAGGTCGGGAAGGTCGCTTAGTCGACATTTCGGGTCGGCGCCGTGGGTCTAACGATGGCGTGCCGAGTCGGCCCGACATCTCAGCGGGGACGCGCGATTCTCCGCAACCTGATGGTGGAGGGGCACATGACCAGCACATTGAACGTTCAGCTCGAGCGTATCTGGCGCCGTCGTGTGTTGGTCGTCCTCATCGCGGCGCTGGCTGTCCTCGGAGGGGTCGTAGCAGCGAAGGAAGCCGGGACCAGCTATACGGGCAGGGCGGCGCTGATCGTCTCCTCGCCGGGCCGGGCTCCCGAACAGGACGCAATCCTCGTGGTGGGGTATGTCGACTACTTCAACAACGGGCCCTACCAGGAACGGATCCGAACTCGAGCGGGCGTCCCCGACGACGTATCCTTCGCAGCCAGCACGGCCGCCGCGAGTCCGATCCTCTATATCGACGCCACAGCCAAAGACCCCGAGACCGCGGCATCCGCGGCAACTGCAATGGCCGGGGCGTTCCGAGACGATGTCAACACCGTCAGGTTTGCCGGTAGGGCCGACACCCTCGAGGAGCTCAGGAAGCAACTCGACGAGCAGCGTGCCACCCCCGAAGCGGACCCCGTCGCAATGGCGCAGCTCCAGGACCGGATCACGGCGATCGAGTTGGACACGACAAACGAGCTGCAGGACCAGCAGCTCGCCGCCGGCGTCGCAGAGGAGAGCCCGTCTCTGGCGCGGAACGCGGTGCTCGGGCTGTTCGGCGGCCTGATACTCGGGTGCGTTGCAGCTCTCGCGCTGGACGCGGTGTCGAAACGCCTCACGACCGCCGACGACGTGCGTGCGAAGGTCGGCGTGGACACGCTGGTCGAGGTCCCGCGCGGCGGGAAACCTCGGGCGGAACAGCGTCGCGAGGCACAATTCCGACGTTTGGCAAACATCGTCGGCTTGGCCGATCTTCCCCGCCCGGCAACGATTGTGGTGACCGCGCCGCGGCGCACGGAGGGCGTTGCACAGGTTGCGCGGGCAATCGCCGAGCACAGGGCGATCCAGAGCGAACGGTCCTTGATCGTGCGGGCGGATCTGCACGGTTCCGAGCGCGCAACGAATGTCGATGACGCTCCGGGCGTCGCGGATTTCCTCGCCCCGGTCACCCCACCTGCGATCGCCGGGTTCATCCAGGACGCGGTACCCGGCGAGATACCGGAGATACCGGAGATGCCGAGCGGAACAGGGAACGGTGATCCCTACGCGCTGTTCACCCGTGAGCGGTTCGGCAACCTGCTCCAACAGGCCCGCAGTATCGCCGACGTTGTTGTCGTCGAGGCTCCGCCCATCACGGAAGCAGCTGAAGCGCAGGTGATCTGCGCGGCAGCAGACGCGGTAGTGCTGGTGGTCGAAAGGCGCAGCACGCGGGTCCCCGAAACGGTGGAGGCATGTCGGCTGCTCGGGCAGGTGGAGTCGAGGTTGCTCGGCGCCGTCATCATCGATCCTCGATGCACGCGACGCAGTGCGCCGATCCCGCCATCGGACGAGTTGGACGAGTCCGCGGACTCGGACGCGTTGGATACCGTCGACCTCGTGCAGGTCCGCGAGTCCACTCCGGATCAGACCGCGCGTCCGTGACCTGACGACAATGAGACGGACACCGCCCCTCGCCGACCCCACCAGTGTCTCGTCCACAGGTGGATCGACCTTCCGATGGATGGTGGGCGCGGGGTTCCCCGTGGCTGTGCTCATCGTGCTCGCAGCCGCCGCGAAGGTACCGACTCATTTCGGTGTGCTTCTTCTGCTCGGCGCCGTCGGCAGTGCACTTGTCTTCGCCGGGCTGCGCGATCCGGTGGTCGCTGTGCTTCTGCTGCTGGTCACCACGTTTCTCCGGGTTGCCCTACCCAGCATTCTGCCGGTGGATCCCTTCGTCCTGGCGTACCTCGGGGTGGTGGGCGCGTGGGCGATCTGGATTGCCCGGGGCATCGATCGCGCTCCGCGTCTGGGCGCCATCGAGTGTGCAATGGTTCTCTACGTCACCTGGAACGTGATGTCGATGTTCTCCTCACATCAGTACGGCTCCGTCGTCCCCGTGTCCGGCGCAGAACTCTCCGTACCGCGATTCGTACTGACCGGCACCATCATTCCGTTCACGGTGTTTCTCGTAGGACGGTACACATTCGACCGAGTGTCTGCGGTCCGGCTACTTCTATGGACGATCCTGTTGCTCGGGGCTTACTCGGCTGCGATGTGCATTCTGCAGTTTCATGGTCCGACCGCACTCGTCTGGCCACGCTACATAGTCGAATCTCCGAGCTGGGAGGGGCGAGCCGTCGGCATCTTCGACCAGCCCGTGGTCAACGGCGTGGTGTTGATCCTCGGTTTCAGCGTGGCGCTCCTCCTCGCCGCAACGCGCAGTGAACCCCGGTGGAGCCGGATTCTGGCCATCGCTATCGCGGTAGCGTCCGCATACGGCGTCTATCTGACCCACACGCGAGTCGTCTGGCTGGCATTCGCTGTGGTGGTGTTGATCGGAGCAGCGTCTGCCAAGGGATTTCGAACCGGGTTCGTCATGACCGGTGCGGTCGTGGCGGCCGCCGTGGCCATCAAATGGTCGGCCTTCACCAGCAGCGATCGTTCCGCGGGTGGTGTCGGATCACCCGACGAACTGCAGGATCGGCTCAACACTGCGGAGACGGCGATCTGGGCAGTCCAGGAGAAACCGTTGGCGGGGTGGGGAATCGGGCGCTTCACCGCGATGAACACGTACCATCATCAACGGTGGGCGCCGGATGTGCCATGGATCCGCGGCTTCGGAATCGCGTCTCACTTCAACGAGCTCGGAATCGCGGCGGAACTGGGACTACTCGGGTTGGCTCTGTGGCTCGCGGTCCTCTTCCTCTTGGCCTGCGGTCTCTTCCACGCATACCGGGTGCTGCCGGCCGACGGCCTGTGCGGGAGGCGTCTCGCGCTCGTAGCGATCATGGCCTTCGTTGTGCTCGTGATCGCGGGCCTCACGGTAGACCTACGGTTCTTCGACTTTCCGAACGCGGTCGTGATGCTGCTCGTCGGAATCGTCATCGGCTGGGCTGATCGACTTCCCGCGGATCAGTCGACACCGGATCCGCATCGACGCGCGCCTGTATCGGTCCCAGAACAGGAACGCGCATGAACCGGCAGCGGGCCCTGTGGGCGTCGACCAGTACGTCCACCCGGGGTGGAGTAGCGACTTTCGTCCGAACGATGCAAGCTACTCCGCTGTGGGAGCTGTGGAATGTTCGCCATGTCAGTACCCACCGGAACGGCACGGTCGCCACGAAGATCGTGGCGTTCGCGACGGGGCTGGGCGCGTTCGTGTCTGCTCTGGTTTTCGACCGGCCGGATGTGGTTCACCTTCATACCTCCGTCGCAGGCAGCTTCATCCGAAAGGCCATCCTCGCCTGGATCTGTCGAATCTTCCGGGTGCCGGTTGTGATGCACGTGCACGGTTCCGACTTCCATATGTTCTACGGCCGATCGCCGCGCCCAATAAAGGCGCTCATCCGCGCCACACTCACCGGTGCGGACGTGGTATTGGCGCTCGGCGACCGGTGGGCAGAGCGGCTCGAGCGGATTGCGCCGCAGGCGTACATCGTCTCTGTTCCCAATGCGGTCCGACCTTGCCGTCCGGTACGGCAGCCGTCCGGACGTGAACCGGTGCACGTGTTGTTCCTCGGCTGCATCGGCGATCGCAAGGGGACCTTCACACTGCTCGACGCGTGGGCGAAGATGATCGGCGACGGAAACGGGCGTGCGCGACTGACGATCGCCGGTGACGGCGAAGTGCAGCGCGCGCGGGACCGGGTCGATGAGCTGTCGGTGGGTAGCACCGTCACGGTGCTCGGATGGCTCGCTCCGGATCGGGTACCCGAATTGTTGACAAGCTCCCAGGTATTGGCCCTGCCGTCGCGCAATGAGGGCCAGCCGATGGCGATACTCGAGGCGATGGCCCACGGTCTGTGTGTGGTAGCCAGCGCGGTGGGAGGCATCCCCGAACTGATCGACGATCATTGTGGGGTGCTGGTTCCGGTTGACGACGTGGACGCGCTCGCGCAAGCCTTGCGTCGTGCGGTCTACGACGACGATGCCCGCATCAGGCTCGGATCCCAGGCGTTGCAGCGCATCCGAGCAGAGTTCGACGTCGACGTCGTCTGGCGCCGTTTCGATGCCCTCTACCGCAAGGTGCGGCGATGACAGCCGATCGCCCCCTGCGGGTGTTGTGTGTAGTGCCTGACCTCCGCGTCGGCGGAGCGGAGCGGCATGCTGTCACGTTGCTTCCCCGACTGGACCGAGAGAGGTTCGAGCCCAGCGTCATCTGCATCGGGAAGGAGGGCGAGCTGTTTCCTGCCCTGGCGGCCGGCGATGTTCCCGCCCTGGCGTTGCGGCGAACGAAGTTGCAGGCGGTCGGTGCGCTGCGCGACCTCGTGCGGGAGACGCGCAGGATTGCCCCGGACATCATGATCGTGCGCGGCTTCAATGCGGAGGCTCTCGGTCGGATCGCTGCCTTTCTGGCGCGAGTTCCACGGACGGTCGTATGGG
>NZ_JBFUGT010000294.1:0-8039 GCF_056402775.1 Rhodococcus sp. P3_B8 | reverse complement strand
GCCGAGGCCGAGGGCGATGATGATCGGGTCGGACGTGATCGCGAACGCGCCGATCACACCGTCGAAGGAGAACGACGCGTCGAGGACCTCGAGGTAGAGGAACAGGAAGAACCCGGCCTTACCGGTGGCCTTGGCCAGCTCGGTCGGTCCGCCCTTGGACCCTTCGACCAGTTCTCCGTCTTCGTCTTCCCCCGGAGTGTTGAACAACTCACCGAGACCGTTGACGGCGATGTAGGTGACCATGCCGAGGACGCCCGCGATCATCACCGTGGAGACCGTGTCCGCGGGAGCGATGTACGCGGCGGTGATCAGCAGCAGGGCGCCGGCGATGATGACGGCCAGCTGATCGAGCTTGCCCGCGCGGGCAAGGGGCTTCTCCAGCCAGGACAGCCAGGTGATCTCCCGCTCTTCCAGGATGAAGCCGAGGAACAGCATCAGCAGGAACATGCCGCCGAACGCCGCGATCTGCGGGTGCGCGTCGGTGAGCAGCGTTTCGTAGCTGGCGCTGCCGTCGGGGAAGTACGCGGCACCGTCGGCAGGCGGGTTGAGAGCCAGGTCGAGGGCGGCGACGGGGCCGAGGCCGGACGCGAGCCACACGATGACGAGGGGGAAGACCAGACGCATACCGAACACCGCGATGACGATGCCGACGGTGAGGAAGATCTTCTGCCAGAACTCGCTCATCCGGCGGAGCACGGTGGCGTTGATGACGGCGTTGTCGAAGGACAGTGAGATCTCGAGGATCGACAGGATCACCACGAGGAGGACGGCCTGGGGGCCTCCGTAGAGCGCCGCGATGATGATGGAAATCACCGTCACGGCGAAGGAGAGACCGAATATTCGCAGAACCACGAAGCGTGGCCTTTCTCTAGTGGGCATGCAGGGTGGCTACTGCAGGTGGACGAGCACCGGGGGAGGGTTTCACGTCAGGGCCGTGAAACCCTCCCCCGGCTGGAGAACGTGACGACTGTCAGACGTTGACGCCGTAGTCGCGGGCGATACCGGCCAGCCCGGACGCGTAGCCCTGGCCGATGGCGCGGAACTTCCACTCCGCACCGTTGCGGTACAGCTCGCCGAAAACCATAGCGGTCTCGGTCGACGCGTCCTCGGACAGGTCGTAGCGGGCGAGCTCGGTGCCGTTGGCCTGGTCGACGACGCGGATGTAGGCGTTGCGGACCTGACCGAACGACTGCGAACGGGTCTCCGCATCGTAGATCGAGACGGGGAACAGGATGCTCTCGATGTTCGCGGGGACCGCCGCCAGGTTGACGTTGATCACCTCGTCGTCGCCCTCGCCCGCACCGGTGGTGTTGTCACCGATGTGCTCGATCGAGCCGTCGGGGGAGCGCAAGTTGTTGAAGAACACGAAGTGCTGGTCCGACACGACCTTCTTGTCGGCGCCCGCACCGATGGCGCTGGCGTCGAGGTCGAAGTCGGTGCCGGTGGTCGAGCGGGCATCCCATCCGAGTCCGACAGCCACCGCGGTCAGGTTCGGCGCCTCCTTCGTGAGAGAAACATTGCCGCCCTTGGTCAAGCTGACGCCCATTCAGGGGTCCTTTCGAGAGGAGGTGGGTGGACCCTCGACAACTGTCGAAGTTCCGGGTTCGTCGTGCAACACCACGATAATGAATTTGTCCGACTTGTCCCATCCCGCGAACTGTCCACAGGTTTGTGCACAGGCAATTCCGGACCACTCGGGGTTGTCGGCCCGACCAGTACGATTCAGGACGTGACGAGCGGATGGGCGGGACGCTTCCGAGGAAGAGCCCGGGGCGACGACTCGGCTCGTCGCGCCCACGACACGATGGTCGCAGCGTTTCTCGATATGGACAACCGGCAGAGCATCGCTGCCGCGGCCGTGGACGCCTCGGACCAGCTGACTCCGGAACGCGGAATCCGGCGGGCCTGGGAACCGGTTCGCGACGGGTGCTACCAGGCCGCGACGGCGTACCTGGCGGCGGAAGACCAATTCGAGAACGTGCAGACACCCGCGGCGGCCGCGGCGTACGAGCAGGTGACGCGGCAGTTGGTGGCGGCGACGCAGTCTCTCGACGAGTTCTATCGCACACATCGGGGCCATCTCGAGGAGTCGACCGCGATGCTGGCGGCCGTACCCCAACTCGCCCAGCAGGCGCTTCAGGTCGCCTCCGCGGCGCAGCAGCGGGTGCAGACCGAGGGCGGCGCGTACGCCGGCTACCCGTCGGTGCGCGACCGGGGAGCGGCGCTCGAGGCCGCGGTCGTGGCGCTGCAGGGCGCCCGTGGCGCCAATCCGGTCCGCGAAGCGGCAGCGCGCGTGCGGGAGGAGTCGGCGGCGCTCGAGAAGGCACTGGCCGCGGCCCCGTCCAAGGAACTGGACGCCGCTCACGCCGTGTCGTCGGTGACGACGAGGATCGCCGCGGTGCAGACGCGGGCGGAACGGCTGGCGCCCGCCTACTCCGCCCTGCTGCGCGAGTTCAACGCGGCCAGTTCGGCGGATCTCGTCCACAACGACCGCGAGAGCCGCAGGCACATCGAGCAGGCGCAAACCGATCTGCAGCAGGCGCAGAAGGCTCTGACCGCCGGAAATCCGGAGGGGGCGCTGGATCTGACCGCCGCCGCGCGGACCCATCTGGTCGACGCCGAGGCGAACGTCGACGGTGTCACCGATCGCCTGCTGTTGCTGCGGGAGGTCCGCGAGAACCCACGGGCCAAGGAGAACGAGATCAGATTTCGCCTCCGCGACGCCCAGATGTTGGCTGTCAATCGTGGTCTCGTGCGGGAATGGGGATCGGTCCTCGACGCTCAGCTCGAGCGGATAGACCGAATTGCAGGGACACTGACCGGGAGGCATCCCGACTACTGGGCGTACGTCGCCCAGCTCGATGCCGTGTCGGCGTTCATCGCCGAGGTGGTTCAGAAGATGAGAGGACACACAGGACAGCGATGACACGGGGGGACGATGAGCATTAGCGAAGAAATGATGCCGGCTGCGGTAAAGCACGTTCGGCACTTCCACCACCTCGATCCCGAGACGCACGGCCGGCTGTTCCTGCACGCTCCGCAGGCTCTCGGGCCGGACGAGGATCGCACGGTGCTGGCCGTCGCGCTGGGCGCGACGCTGTACGTGCCTGCGACGAGGTCCGACCTCGCGGACACGATCCTTCGCCGGTCCGGTGACGGGGTCTGCTCGATGGTCCTGGACCTCGAGGACGCGGTGGCCGACGATCAGGTGGAGGCGGCGCTGCTCAACGCCGTCGACGCGCTCGATCGGCTCGCCGTCCACGGTGGTGCGCGGATGCAGTTGTTCGTGCGGGTGCGGGCGGCCGAGGACCTTCGGCGGATCGCCGACCTGCTGACCACCGGCGTCGAGGTGTTGTCCGGATTCGTGATCCCCAAGTTCGGTGGTGCGACGGGACGTGCGTTCCTCGACGAGCTGGCCGCGGCGTCGGAGCGGCTCGGCAAGCACCTGTACGCGATGCCGGTGCTCGAATCGCCGGCACTGGTGCACCGGGAGACCCGCGACGACGAACTCGCGAAGATCGGTGAACTGCTCGTCGAACACCGCGAGCGGATCCTCGCCGTGCGCATCGGCGCCACCGACATGTGTGCCACGTTCGGCATCCGCCGCGACCGCGACCTGACGATCTACGACGTGCGGGTGGTCGCGGACGCGATTGCCGGCATCGTCAACTTCCTGGGCCGCGCCGACGACACCGGACACGTCATCACCGGTCCCGTGTGGGAGTACTTCGCCGACCACGAGCGGATGTTCCGGCCGACCCTGCGCGCCACGCCGTTCGAGGAGCACAACGAGGTGCGGTTCCGTCAGCAGCTGGTCAGCCGGGATCTGGACGGTCTGCTGCGGGAAATCGCCCTCGACCGCGCCAACGGCATCCAGGGCAAGACGGTCATCCACCCCACGCACGTCGCGGCCGTGCACGCCCTGTCCGCGGTGACGCACGAGGAGTACCACGATGCGCTCGACATTCTCGGCGCCGAGGGCGTCGGCGGCGTCCAGGCGTCGGGATATCGCAACAAGATGAACGAAATGCGCCCGCACCGCAGCTGGGCCGAGAAGACACTCGTCCGGGCGAAGGTGTTCGGCGTGACAAACGAGGGAATCACGTTCGTGGATCTACTGACTGCACTGGCCGTCCGATGAGCTCACCCACTGCCGTGCGCGCAGTGCCCTGGGCCACGGAACACCTGGGGTTGACGCTCGCCCACGTGGGTTCGGGCACGGGGCTGACCATCCCCGAACTCGTCGAGCCCGGCCTGCGGCGCAACCCGCGTCGTGCCCACCTGCTCGTCTCGACGGTCCTCGGCAAGCACGTGCCCACCGACCCGGGTGCCGTGATCGGCGCGGGCGACCGTCTCGGCGATCTGGTCGCCGACGTTCTCGGACCGGATGCAGATCCCGTGGTGCTCGGATTCGCGGAGACCGCAACAGGTCTGGGGCATTGTGTCGCGGCCCGGCTGCGCGCTCGGTGTTACCTGCACTCCACGCGCCGGGACGTCCCCGAGATCGGGACGTCCGCCGGGTTCGAGGAGGGGCACTCGCACGCGACCAGCCACCAGCTGCAGCCGACGTCCGTCGAGTTGTTCACGGGCGATCGCCCTCTCGTCCTCGTGGACGACGAGATTTCCACCGGCGCCACCGCGGTCGACGCGATCCGCGCGTTGCACCGGCAGAACCCGCGCAGCCGTTACGTCGTGGCGTCGCTCGTCGACATGCGCGAGCAGGGCCACCGGGACGCTGCCGACGCCGCCGCCGCCGAACTGGGGGTGCAGATCGACAGCGTGAGTCTGGCGGTGGGGCGCACCGAGCTTCCCGACGGCCTGATCGACTCGGTCGGTGCCCTTCCGGAACCGGTGCTCAACCCCGTCGGTGAGCGGACCGGGGCCGTCGAGCGCGCCGACATACCGTGGCCCGCAGCGGTTCCGGAAGGTGGCCGGCACGGGTTCCTGCGGGAAGACACCGAGGAGTTCGATGCGGCCGTCGCGTCGGCGGCCGCGGTGCTCCGGGACCGGCTCGATCCGCAGCGCCCGGTGATCGTCGTCGGACACGAAGAGCTGATGTACCTGCCTCTGCGAATTGCGGACGCGCTCGCCACGTCCGGTGTCCGGGTTCGTTTCCAGACGACCACGCGGTCACCCGCCTACGTGCTCGACCAGCCGGGATATCCGCTGCGCCGAGGATTCCGTTTCACAGCGCCCGAGAACGGTGAAGAGCAGCCGCGTTTCGTCTACAACGCCGAGTGGCCGGACGAGGACGCCGTCGTGGTCGCGGTGATCGACGCCGCGGCCGACACCGACCGGCTCACGGCGGCCGGCGGATTCCTCGACGTGCTCACCGCGTCGGGGACGGATGTGCTCCTGGCCGTCGTGTCCGGCGCCGACCCGCGGTCGCTGCGCGCCGCACGTGCGGGAGCGTCGACGTGACGGCGCCGCTGACCGGCCCGGCGTTCGGTTCGTACTCCGCCGACGAGGTGGGCTGGCTGCTCAAAGACCTGTCGCACGTCGACCTCGAAGCCGATGTCGCCGAGCGGGAGCGCCGAATCCAGTCGGGTGAGTCCCACTACGCGGAGACGCTGCCCATCGAGTACCAGCCCGACGCGGAGTACCGCGAGCTGTTCGAGAAGGTGCTGCAGGACAGCTCCATCCGGCTGGCGCGCGCCGTGGGGACGGTCACCGACCTCGTGCTGGCCGAGCGGGGCCGCGACGTCACCCTCGTGTCACTGGCGCGGGCGGGAACCCCGGTGGGTGTGCTCATGCGCCGCTGGGCGCGGGACGTCCACGGGTTGACGCTGCCGCACTACGCCGTCTCCATCGTCCGCGACCGGGGGATCGACGCCGTCGCGCTCGACTACCTTGCGCGTCATCACGACCCGGCGAACGTGGTGTTCGTCGACGGCTGGACGGGCAAGGGTGCCATCGCCCGCGAGTTGTCGCAGGCACTCGCCGAGTACCGCGAAGCCGGTGGCGCCGAATTCGACGACGACCTCGCCGTCCTCGCCGATCCCGGGCACTGCGTCCGCACGTTCGGCACCCGCGACGACTTCCTGATCGCCTCCGCGTGCCTGAACTCGACCGTGTCGGGCCTGGTGTCGCGGACCGTCCTCAACGACACACTGATCGGACCCGGCGACTTCCACGGCGCCAAGTTCTACGCGCACCTGGCGGGCGAGGACGTGTCCAATCATCTCCTCGATTCCGTCGGCGCGTCTTTCGGGGACGTACGCGAGCACGTTCCCGGCGACGTCGAGGACCTGCTGCGGTCGGACCRCACCCCCACCTGGGACGGCTGGAAGTCCGTCGAGGCGGTCCGGGAGCAGTACGGGATCTCGAGTGTGAACTTCGTGAAGCCGGGCGTCGGCGAGACCACCCGGGTGCTGCTGCGCCGGGTGCCGTGGCGGGTGCTCGTCCGCGATCTCGACGCCCCGGAGCACGCACACATCCGGCTACTCGCCGCCGCGCGGGCGGTCCCCGTCGAAGAGGTCCCCGGCCTGGCCTATTCGTGTATGGGCCTGATCAAGGATGTGACATGACCGCGCTGATCGCGACCGACCTCGACCGCACCATGATCTACTCGCGCGGGGCCATGGAACTCGCCGTCACCGAGAGTGACGTGGCCGAGCGGCCCGGCGACGAGGACCTCCTCTGCGTCGAGGTGTACGACGGCAAGCCGCTGTCCTACGTCACGTCGGCCGCCGAGGCCATGCTGCGGAAGCTCACCGCGTCCGCCGTGGTCGTGCCTACCACCACGCGCACCGTCGCCCAGTTCCAGCGCATCGACCTGCCGGGGGCGCCGTGGCGGTACGCGATCACGACCAACGGCGGCAACATCCTCGTCGACGGGGTGCCCGATGCGGGCTGGCGGTCGGGTGTCGACATCGCGATGGCCGACGGTGGAGCCTCGCTGGTGGAGGTCGGCGCCGAGCTGAGCCGACGCATCGACGACAGCTGGGTGCGTTCGTCCCGGGTGGCCGACGAGTTGTTCTCCTACCTGGTCGTGGACCTCGACGCGATGCCGGCCGGCTTCGTCGAGGAGTGGAACGACTGGTGCGTCGACCGGGGATGGGGGGCCTCCCGGCAGGGCCGCAAGATCTACACGATGCCCGACGCGGTGTGCAAGAGCCGCGCGGTCGCGGCAGTCCGTACGAGGCTCGTCGACGACGGAGTGCTCGAGCCGGAAGCGCCCGTGCTGGCGGCCGGGGACGGAGCCCTCGACGCCACCATGCTCAGTGCCGCCGACGCCGCCATCCGCCCCCGGCACGGCGAACTCGAAACCCTCGACTGGCAGCACCCGACCCTGTCGGTCACCGGAAGCAGCGGTATCGCCGCTGGTGAGGAGATCCTGCGCTGGTTCGCGGACCGTGTCGCGCGGGGTGCGGGGACGACGGCCGTCGGCTCTCTTTTGTAGGTTGTAGGCAAACAGACCAAACGGGACAAACCCGACGCTCCCACAGTGAAGGAACCACCGCAGTGTCCACTCCGCTAGCCAAGGGTCAGAACGGCCCGCTGAGCGTCGACGACGTCATCGTCTCCCTCGAACTGACGGCCGCCGCCGACCTGTCCGCGCTGCTCGTCACGGACTCGGGGAAGGTCCGTTCGGACGCCGACTTCGTCTTCTTCAACCAGCCGACCGGTCCCGGGGTGCAACTCGTGCCCGGAGCCACCGGGCAGGCGGCCTCGCTGAAGGTGTCGCTCGGCGCGGTGCCTGCCGACATCGCGCAGGTGCGCGCGGTCATCACGCTCGACGACGCCACCAGTAGCTTCGGCCGCTCCGCGCCGCCGACCGCCCGGGTCGCCGACGGCGCCGGAAACTCGCTGTACGAGTACAAGATCGAGGGGCTGAACTCCGAGTCGATCGTCATCGCGCTCGAGCTGTACCGACGCCAGGGCGCCTGGAAGGTGCGGGCCGTCGGGCAGGGCTACGCCGGCGGGTTCGCCGCACTCGTCACCGATCACGGCGTGTCCGTCGACGACGCCCCCGCACCCGCCGTCGCTCCCGTCCAGCAGCCGCCGGCGCCCGCACCGGCACCGCAGGCCGCCTACCC
>NZ_JBFUGT010000293.1:0-8051 GCF_056402775.1 Rhodococcus sp. P3_B8 | reverse complement strand
GCCGGGTGCCCGAAGCGGACGGTGCCGCACACGATGCTCGTGGGTGCCCCGCCGCCGCCGTGCCGCAAGATCGCATAACGATCGCTGGCGTAGTCGTATGCCAGCCCGTCGACCCGCGGGGCCGGAACCCCGGGCTCGCTGAGCAGCAGGTGCCCCTGGCCGTGCGGCACTGCCGGGGATCGTCGCCGTCCACCTCGAGCCGACAGCGTCCGGCGTTGACGACATGGAATCACATCGACTCGGGCTCGGGCGGCAGGTCCAGCCCCCATGGAGCGGTCAGCTCGGACCTGCAGTAGAAGGTGCCCGCCATGCGCAGGGCGTGCAGCGCCTCGCCCAGCGGATCGGGTGTGGTCCAGGGATCCACTCCTCGCATGGGCCCAGTCTGGCGCCCCGCACGTGCGCGCGTCCACGGACTCTGGACGAACGGGCATGAATGAGCGACGGGCGAGCATTGTTCCACCGGCTCTGGTCCCGCAGAGTGGACGGCAGGTACATCACCCAATCACGACCGGGATCCGCCATGACCGAGATTGCACACAACGAACTGCCCACACCGGTGCTCTGGTGCTCGGCGTCGCGCTGCCGGCGATGGCCCTCGTCGCCGGGGTGGCCTACTCATTCTCGGTTGCGGTCATGCCCAACCAAGGTGCGCAACGTAATTCGAATGCTCCCTGCGCCGGAAGTCGGGCGAACCTCGTACACCACCACGTCCCTGCACCCGACTACCTCGGACCCGCCGCGACTGAGACGCCGCCCGGACTCGCCGGTGTCACTAGCCGAAGCCGGGACCAGTTCCCAATCCGACACGATGGGCAAGTGAGGCCGGTGACGGCGCTCAGCGACACTGTGACCGTGACCGACGACATGCACGTCGCCGATTCGATCGTCGGCGTTGACGGCCAACGTGCCCTACGCGTACGCGGCGAGGAGCAGTAGCCATCCAGGCTTGTATTCACCGCTGGTGCCTGCCCGCTCGATGACGCCGGCGCCACGGTAGCGGTCCGCGCCCCTTTGGCGACCACGACGTGCCTTGCACACTGCTCGGCGTTGTTGTACTCGGTTACCCGGACCAGCTTGTCGAAGTCGAGGCGATTGCCGCGCTTCAAGAGCGGAACTTCATCGGGCTCGTTCCGCGTGGCGGAGGGCCGCGGCCGGTTCGGTGCCTGACGGCCACCATCCGGCGGGGGCCCCGTCCGGGCGCGCCAGGAGTGCCCCGCCGCGGGGGATGCCCATTCCGCGGGCGGTGATGGTGTCGAGGTCGTGGACGACGAGCGGAGGCCCGGGAACGGAGCGAGCTGCGCGCTGCCAGGTCGCGCTCGGGTCGGTGGTGAACAACGTCAGCCCGGGTCCGAGTAGATCGAGGGTGGACACAGTGTGGGCTCGGGAGCGCAACCAGACGTGCGGGATTCGGCCGCCGAGGTCCGCGGGCAGTTCGTGTGCGGCGAGTCGGGCCCCGCCGTGCGGGTCGGCCGATCGGGCCACGTTGTGTGCGGCCACCGGTCGACGTTCGGCCTCGTAGGTGTCCAGTAGCTGCGGTCCGCTCCAGCCGAGGAGCACCCAGGCGAGTTTCCACCCGAGGTCGTAGGCACTCTGGATGGCGGTGTTCATGCCGGTGCCCCCGCGTGGCGTGATCTGGTGCGCGGCGTCGCCGACGAGGAACGCGGCGCCCTCCCGCCAGCGGTCCGCGAGCTGCKCGGCGAAGGTGAACGTCCCGATGCGTTCGATTTTCGGCGCCAGGTCGGCTAGTCCGCTGCCGAGCCGGATGAGGCGGGCGGATTGGTCCCTCGTCGGCTTCGGCGAAGAGTACTGCGCGAGTTCGTGTTCCACGCCGTAGACCCATCGGTCACCGTGGCCGGCGGGGACGAAGACTCCCGCGGCTTCGGGGTGGGTGACGGCGTAGATGCAGTAGCGGCGGTCGCCGAGTAGTTCCCACAGTGGGGCACGGAACTCGGTCCCGATTGCCTGGGACAGACGCCCCGGCCCACGCATCACGATCCCGAGGGCATCGCGCACCGTGCTGCGCGCTCCGTCCGCCGCGACGAGGTAGCGGGCGTGGACGATTCGGGTTTCGCGGGTTTCGACGTCGCGCAGCGTCACCTGGACGTCATCGGACCGGTCCTCGAGGCCGACCACTTCGGTGCCCATCTCCACCCGCGCGGTGCCGAACGAGCGCAGATGGTCCAGCAGCACCGGCTCGAGCTGATCTTGCGGAACCGAGGCGGGAGCGGTCGGGCTGAGGACCGCGCTCTGCTCTCGGGTCGGGAAGCTGGTCAGGTGGGTGTCACCGGCAGCGTTGAGCGTGGGACCGACCCATTGCTTCCATTCGACCTCGACCCCGCCCGCGCGGACCTCCTGCTCCAGCCCCCAGGAACGCAACAGCTCCATCGTGCGGGTACTGATGGAGGCCGCCCGTGGTAGCCCCGACAGGGCGGGACGCCGCTCCACCACGATGACCTCGATCCCGTGGCGAGCCAGTGTGATTGCCGTGGTGAGACCCGCCGGGCCCGCTCCGACCACGAGTACAGGCGTGGACGCCCGGGGTGTCGGCGGACGGGTGGGTGTGGTCGGGCTGTTCATGACGTCAGCTCCTTCGTCCGAAGGCTCGTTGTCTCGACGTCAGGGGAGGGCGGCGGGCTCGTCTCGATTTCGCCGGACAATATGTCTCTCGATTAACAGTCTGAACTTCACGAGACGATGTGTCAAGTGAAAATGTTAGAGTGACGGCTGTGGCCACCAGGAAGTACGAGCAGCGCCTGCGCGCGGAGGCGGCCGAGGAAACGCGCCGCAGCATTCTCGACGCGGTCTATGACCGGCTGCGCCGAGCACCGTCCACACCGGTGAGTGTCGAGCAGGTGGCCCGGACGGCGGGCGTCTCCCGCTCCACCGTCTACCTCGTCTTCGGGTCACGAGCCGGGCTGTTCGACGCCCTCACCACGGACCTGTGGTGGCACCGGGCAGGGTTCCAGGCGGTGGTGGATGCGGTGGAGCACCCGGACGCGCGGGAGCACCTGCGCGGCGGGATCGACGCCGGTGTCCGGGTGTTCGCGGCCCACCGCGACGTCTTCCGGGCACTGTTCTCGATGGCCCAACTCGACGCGGATGCCGTCGGCGGGGCCATCGCGCGGATCGAGGAGAACCGGGCCGGCGGGATGGCGCACCTCGCCCAGCGACTGGCCGAACAGGAGGTTCTGCGGCCGGAGGTCACCGTCGACGAGGCTGCAGACCTGCTCTGGCTATTGGCGAGCTTCGACAGCTTCGACCAGCTGTACACCGGGCGGAATCTCCCCGTCGACGACGTCTCCCGCACCCTGATCGCCGCCGCCGAACGCAGCCTCTGCCGGTGAGTGGTCGGCCTCGTACCGCACGGTCACGCCTGTTTCGTCGGGTGGTCAGCTGGCAGCGAACAGGGGCATAGGTGGTCGTGTGCCGGCGCTGTAGTGGGTATGGGCGAACTGGAGAAGTTGGACGGCTACTCGAGGACGGTGGTCTCGGTTGCCGATACGGTGTTGCCGAGTGTGGCCAGCCTGGTTGTGCGGACGTCACGGGGGAGCGGTTCGGGCAGCGCGAGTGTGATCACCGATGACCGGCTGTTGCTGACGAGTGCGCACGTGGTGGCGGGAGCGAGCGGGGCCGAGGCGGCATTCACCGACGGAACTGTTGTCCGCACCGACGTGGTGGGGCGCGATCCGTTGTCCGATCTCGCTGTGCTGCGTGCTCGGGGCGATGTGCCGGCTGGTCGGGGTGAACACCGCTGTCGCCGGAATGGGGGTGGGTCTGGCGGTGCCGATCAACTCGACGACGAGGCAGATCATCGCCGCGTTGGTATCGGCGGGGCGGGTGCGGAGGGCTTGGTTGGGGATCGCGGGCATGCAGGTTCCACTGCCTCCGAAGCTGCAGGGGCGGATCGGGTCGAAGACCGGTTTGCAGGTTGCCGGTGTCTCCCCGCGCAGCCCGGCCGCCGAGGCGGGGCTGCGGCGCGGGGACATCATGGTCGAACTCGACGGCAAGCCGGTCGTGACGACGACCGCCGTCCAGCGGTTGATGGCCGAGGATGCGATCGACCGGCAGATCGAGATCACAGTGTGGCGCAACGGTGCGCTGGTGGACGTGTTCGCACGTCCTCGTGAGCTCGCGGCCTGACGACCACACGGCGACGTGGGATCCGATCGACGGTCACCGATTCATCTCGTGCCGGATCGCGTCCTGGACTTTCCCGTGAGCCACCGCGATACCGCCCGCGATATCGGTCAGTGTTCTCCGATGCTGGAGGCGCAACGGGTCGTTCATTACACCGTCGTGCAGGTGTTGCCGATAGG
The DNA here is from genome assembly GCF_056402775.1 of Rhodococcus sp. P3_B8. Lineage (NCBI taxonomy): Bacteria > Bacillati > Actinomycetota > Actinomycetes > Mycobacteriales > Nocardiaceae > Rhodococcus > Rhodococcus sp. P3_B8. Next base: position 3,735 of record NZ_JBFUGT010000293.1, on the reverse strand, counting down.
GGAAGGCCGGGCGCGGTTCGGTCTTCACGAGGTGCCGATTGAACGTCCCAGTGAGCTGCGACAGCTCGTTGAGTCGTCGGTAAACGTCATCGCTGGCGACGACCCGCGCCTGGCTGAGCAGGGAATCGAACTCGTCGCCGCCGATCTCGTCCGCGTCATTCGGGTGCGATGCAGCCGAAGTCGTTGCGGTTGCGGCGAGGCGGGCCGTCGCTCGCAGCAGGTCGGCGTAGAGCGCGAGCCGCAGTTTCACGAGTTGGTCTCGGCGCGCAGTCTTGCTGCGCAACCGTTCGGTCATACACTCTGGCGGCCGCTGTTCACGGCCGGTTCTGGTTCGTCGTTGTCGCCGAAGATCGTCTTGGCCTCGAGGTATTCCATCAGTCCGAGCTTGCCGAACTCCCGGCCGTTGCCTCACTGTTTGTAGCCGCCGAACGGCGCATCGAAAGCCAGCGGAGCACCATTGAGGTGAACCATTCCCGTCCGCAGCTGTCGGGCCACATTCCGTGCCCACTCCGGATCGCTCGACGAGACCATCCCGGACAGCCCATACGCGGTGTCATTCGCGATGCGGATTGCGTCGGCCTCGTCCTCGTAGCCGATGAGCATCACGACCGGGCCGAAGATCTCCTCGCGCGCGATGGTCATATCGTTCGTCACGTCCGCAAAGACGGTGGGCCGGACGAAGTAGCCGGTGGACAGTCCTGCCGGGCGACCGACTCCACCAGCGACGAGTGTGCCGCCCTCTTCGATGCCGGTCTGGATCAGGCGCTGCACCTTGTCGAACTGTGTCTGTGACACCAGCGGTCCCACGGTCGTCCCCTCGGCCTCGGGTTGTCCGACCACGATCGACGCGGTGGCGGCTTTCGCGATCGCGATCGCATCGTTCATGCGGTCGGACGGAACCAGAATGCGCGAGGCAGCATTGCAGGACTGGCCCGAATTGACCACCACACCCAGCACGTCTCGGGTGATGACTTTTTCGAAGTCCGCGTCGTCCAGCACAATGTTCGCCGACTTGCCGCCGAGCTCCTGTGCAACGCGTTTGACCGTTGTCGCAGCGTTCCGAGCGACCTCGACGCCGGCACGCGTCGATCCGGTGAACGAGACCATGTCGATGTCGGGGTGCATCGAGAGTGCGGCTCCGACGGTAGGTCCGTCACCGTGGACAAGGTTGAAAACTCCGGCAGGGACTCCTGCTTCATGAAGTATCTCCGCGAAGATGATCGCATTGAGGGGCGCGATCTCGGACGGCTTCAACACCATCGTGCAGCCTGCGGCCAGCGCGGGCGCAACCTTCGCGGCGATCTGATTGACGGGCCAGTTCCRGGGTGTGATGAACGCACACACGCCGACCGGCTCATGCACCACCGTCGTCGTGCCGATCCTCTCCTCGAATTCGACCGCGCGCAGCGCATCGACGGCCGCTGTGAGATGCACCAGGCCGGACGGTGCCTGAGCGGTCGTGGCCAATGAAGTGGGTGCCCCCATTTCCTGGGTGATCGTCGACGCCAGGTCCGCCATCCGTCGCCCGTAGACCTCGATTATCCGATCCAGTAACGCAATCCGGTCGGMACGTGTCGTCGACCCGTAACCGTCGAACGCTCTGCGGGCGGCCATGACGGCGCGGTCGACGTCCTTCTCGTCGCCCAGCGCGATGGTGGCGACGATCTCTTCTGTCGCAGGGTTGACGACGTCGAGCGTGTCGGTGCCGATCGGGTCGGTCCATTCGCCGTCGATGTAAAACCTCTGGGTGTTCTCCATGGTGCTCCTCTGGTCGGCTGCTGCAGAAGGTGGGAAGGGTTGGGTTCGGCGGGTGGCCTTCGTGTTCGCGATGGCGTCCTGTGTTGCACCGTTCTCGCACCCCGGGTCCTGACTGGTTTGCGTCGGAACGTTTCCGGCGCCTGATAACAATGACTCGCCACAGCTCAGCTGTCTGTCCGCCGGCCGGGCCCTCTGGAGGATGAATGCGTTGTCCCCCAATCGGAGGACAACGGCGATTTCGGGTCGAGCGATAAGAAGTCGAGGGGGCGGTCCATCGCCGATGTTCGGCGAACGATGTTCCCCGAGAACGGAATTGCGGTGTCGAGCTGCTGATCCCAGCACCGAACGCCTGTCAGCTTCGTTCGCACGAATGATCGTCTGGGTCCGACGTCACGATGCGGGATATCGACGATCAGACCGTGAAGCGGAGCCCTGTGCGGCGGATGGCGCGGCGTTACCTCGACGCGCTGACCGACGAGGACCGCGCGGGACGTCGGAGTGCGGCCGCCGCCATGGTGAGCGCCACAGCATCCTCGGCGAGCGYGGCCTGCCAGTCGGGCATCCGCCGGCCGGCCCACTGCCGCCACCACGCGCCGCCGTAGGAGCCGGCGAGGGCACCGACGGTTCCGATGATCAGGGCCGACGCCGTGTCGGCCCGGTCGCGGTGGGCCAGCGCCGCGGCGCCTCCGCCGCCTGCGATGAGGCGTCCGGTGAGCGCGGGCTGGGAGAGGCGCGACGGTACGTTCGGGTTCTTGTCGGCCACCAGTTCGCCGCCGACGAGCGCCGTCGCGCCAACGACGCGGGCCCGGTGCGCCGAGCCCGGGGCACCCGACAGCAGTGCCGCCGCGATGCCCGTGGAACTGCGGAGACCGCTGGCCACGCCGATCACGGCCGACCGGGCAGTGCTCGACCGTTCCGCCGCCCGGCCCCTCCGGTGCCCCGTCGCCTCGTCCTGTTGCCGCAGGACTGTGGTGACGGTGGCGCCGTAGACGAGATGCGGCACGAGGTCGCTGAGCCAGTCCTGGGCGGTCCACTGCCGCGGGTCGCTGATGCCGCGCAGGGCGATCGGGATGTCGGTGGCTGCCATCGCGGCGAGACCGATCCCGATCGTTCCGGCGGCCGGGGTCAGGTGGGCGCCGGCGCGACGGACGAGGGACGCGGCCACGCCGAGTCCTGTGCCGACGGCTATCCCACCGAGCGCACCGAACGCCGACCGCCGCGCCGCGAGCGTGTCACCGCGTCCCGGTATCGCGACGCCCAGAGCGGTCGCAACGGACTCGACCGTCTTCTCCGGAACGGTGCTTGCGGGGCGGCCGCGGATCGCCATGTCCAGGTAAGTGACGGCGTCGAGCATCGTGGTGCCTGCGGCACCTGCAACGATGCCGGTCGTGACAGCGTTCATCGAACTGCCTCTCTCGCGTGATTCGACGACGGGGTCGCCCTTCCCGGGAGCATCCCCCGGCGGCGTACCGGGCAAACGTGGACGGGTGTTGGGCGCGAGGCACGGCGGTATGCGGGCAGGAGTGAGCAGGACGCGATTGCGGGCGACGGTGACTGGTTCGGTGGCCGGGAACGTTGGCCAGGATCGTGCCGGCAATGGGGAGTCCGCGAGCGTGGCGACGCCGGATATCTTGTGGCGCAGCCAAGCGCAGCCCCCGCCAACGATCGGTGTCAGCTGGCAGGGGCGCTACACGGACAAACCGCGCGTAGTAACGAGCGGCGCATTAGTGATCTTCGTGAGCCGGGGCGCGGAAGTCCAGGGAGCGCGTTGACTCATCCGAAATGCCCGCGTGAGCCCCTTCGTTGCCTCACGTGAGAATGCCCGCGTAGCGGCGTGTCGATCACGTCGGTGTGGTGGTCGAGGGTAGGGCCGGAGGATGGGACTGACCATGGCTGAACGCAGAGCCGTCACCACGGCGATCGCGACCCGCTACAAGCGCGCCGACAAGCCGGGCAAAGCGAAGATCCTAGACGAAC
>NZ_JBFUGT010000292.1:0-8099 GCF_056402775.1 Rhodococcus sp. P3_B8 | reverse complement strand
AGCGCAGCCACCCCGGCTGCCCCGGCGACCAATGCTCCCAAGCCCGGTCGGCCCACCCCGGCTGCCCCGGCTCCGGCCGCACCCGCAGCTCCGGCCGCACCCGCAGCCCCGGCTGCCAGTGCACCCGCGGCTCCGTCCACGGGCGCCAAGCCCGGCGGACCCCGTCCCGGCCCGAAGCCCCCGCGTGTCGGTAACAACCCGTACTCCTCGGCTCCCGCCGAGCGTCCGGCACCCCGCCCCGCTCCCGGCGCACCGCGTCCGGGTGCACCCCGTCCGGCTCCCGGTCAGGGTGGACCTCGTCCGGCTCCCGGTCAGGGCGGTCCCCGTCCGGCTCCCGGTCAGGGTGGACCTCGTCCCGCACCGGGTCAGGGCGGTCCCCGTCCGGCTCCCGGTCAGGGCGGTCCCCGTCCCAGCCCCGGCTCGATGCCTCCTCGCCCGAACCCGGGCGCGATGCCTGCACGTTCGGCGCGTCCCGCTCCCGGCGGTCGTCCGGGCCGTCCCGGCGGAGCCCCCGGCGGTCGTCCCGGTGGCGGCGGCGGTGGATACCGCGGTGGCGGAGCCCCCGGTGCCGGCGCAGGCGCGCCCGGTGGCGGAGCACCCGCAGGTGGTTTCCGCGGTCGTCCGGGTGGCGGTGGACGCCCCGGTCAGCGCGGTGCGGCAGCAGGTGCGTTCGGTCGCCCCGGTGGTGCCCCGCGTCGTGGTCGCAAGTCGAAGCGTCAGAAGCGCCAGGAATACGATTCGATGCAGGCGCCCGCCGTCGGCGGCGTGCGGTTGCCCCGTGGCAACGGCGAGACCATTCGCCTCGCCCGCGGTGCATCCCTGTCGGACTTCGCTGAGAAGATCGACGCGAACCCCGCAGCGTTGGTGCAGGCACTGTTCAACCTCGGCGAGATGGTGACGGCGACCCAGTCGGTCAACGACGAGACGCTGGAACTGCTCGGCGGCGAGATGAACTATGTCGTCCAGGTCGTCAGCCCGGAGGACGAGGACCGCGAGCTGCTCGACAGCTTCGACCTCACCTACGGCGAAGACGAAGGTGGCGAAGAGGACCTCGAGTCCCGTCCGCCGGTGGTCACCGTCATGGGCCACGTCGACCACGGTAAGACCCGACTGCTCGACACGATCCGTAAGGCCAACGTCCGTGAGGGCGAGGCCGGCGGAATCACGCAGCACATCGGTGCCTACCAGGTCCTGACCGAGCTCGACGGCAACGAGCGTCTCGTGACGTTCATCGACACCCCCGGTCACGAGGCCTTCACGGCCATGCGTGCCCGTGGTGCCAAGGCCACCGACCTCGCGATCCTGGTCGTCGCCGCCGACGACGGCGTCATGCCGCAGACGGTGGAAGCGATCAACCACGCCCAGGCGGCCGACGTGCCGATCGTGGTCGCGGTGAACAAGATCGACAAGGAAGGCGCGAACCCGGACAAGATCCGGCAGCAGCTCACCGAGTACGGACTGGTCGCCGAGGAATACGKCGGAGACACCATGTTCGTCGACATCTCGGCGAAGCAGGGCACCAACATCGACGCACTGCTCGAAGCCGTGCTGTTGACGGCGGACGCTGCCCTGGACCTGCGGGCCAACCCGGACATGGACGCTCAGGGTGTCGCCATCGAGGCGCACCTCGACCGTGGACGCGGCCCCGTCGCTACCGTGCTCATCCAGCGCGGAACGCTGCGGGTCGGCGACTCGATCGTGGCCGGCGACGCATACGGACGTGTGCGCCGCATGGTCGACGAGCACGGCGACGACGTGCTCGAGGCCCTGCCCTCGCGTCCCGTCCAGGTGGTCGGCTTCACGTCGGTCCCCGGTGCAGGCGACAACCTGCTCGTGGTCGACGAGGACCGCATCGCCCGTCAGATCGCCGACCGGCGCAATGCGCGTAAGCGCAACGCGCTGGCCGCGAAGAGCCGCAAGCGCATCAGCCTCGAGGACCTGGATTCGGCTCTCAAGGAGACGTCGCAGCTCAACCTCATCCTCAAGGGCGACAACTCGGGAACCGTGGAGGCCTTGGAAGAGGCCCTGCACGGCATCGAGATCGACGACGAGGTGCAGTTGCGGGTCATCGACCGTGGTGTCGGTGGCGTCACCGAGACCAACGTCAACCTGGCCGCCGCGTCGAACGCGATCATCATCGGGTTCAACGTCCGCGCCGAGGGCAAGGCGACCGAGTTGGCGAACCGCGAGGGCGTCGACATCCGGTACTACTCGGTGATCTACCAGGCCATCGACGAGGTCGAGAAGGCTCTCAAGGGCATGCTCAAGCCGATCTACGAAGAGGTCGAGCTGGGCAAGGCGGAGATCCGCGCGATGTTCCGTTCGTCCAAGGTCGGCAACATTGCCGGTTGCCTCGTCACCTCGGGTACCATCCGTCGCAATGCGAAGGCCCGGCTGCTGCGTGACAACACGGTTGTCGCCGAGACCGTCACCATCTCCTCGCTGAAGCGGGAGAAGGAGGACGCTGTCGAGGTACGCGAGGGTTACGAGTGCGGTTTGACGCTCACCTACTCCGACATCAAGGTCGGTGACGTCATCGAGGCCTACGAGCTTCGGGAAAAGCCGCGCGACTAGTCGCCATCCGTTTGGGGTGACGCAGCAGCGTCATCCGGCGTGCGCTTCTCCGGCCGATCGACTCGGCCGGGGGAGCGCACGTCTCCCCGAAGGAGGAAAGTTTGTACGTCGGTGCGCTCGAGCTCGACATCTTGCTCGGTGACGTGCGATCTCTGAAAGAGAAGCGTGCAATGGTCAAACCGGTTCTGGCGGAGCTGCGACGCTACGGCGTCTCGGCGGCGGAGACCGGGGAACAGGATCGGTACCGCCGGTCGATGCTCGGTGTCACGATGGCGAGTTCGGCGGTCGATCACGTACACGAGGTACTCGACACGTGCGAACGGCACGTCGCCGAGCTGCCGGAACTGCAACTCCTTGCGGTCCGGCGACGGATTTTCGGCCCCGAGGACTGACTCGGAGTGCCCTGCCCGCCCCGCCGCATCCGCGGCCCGGCGTGCAGAATGAACTACAGCTACACACGCAACTTCACAACTTATCCAGCGGCCAGGGAGAGGAGTCTGATTGTCATGGTGGATCCCGCCCGGGCACGCAAACTCGCCAAGCGCATCGGCACGATCGTCGCGACGGCGATCGACCACGAAATCAAGGACCCTCGCCTGGCGTTCGTCACGATCACCGATACCAAGGTGACGGCCGACCTCCACGACGCCACCGTGTACTACACCGTGATGGGTGCCGACCTCGAGTCCGAACCGGACCTCGCCGCCGCAGCCGCGGGGTTGGAGAAGGCGAAGGGCGTTCTGCGCTCGAAGGTGGGCGCAGGCACCGGAGTCCGGTTCACTCCGACGCTGACGTTCGTCGCGGACACGGTCCCCGACACCGCGCGGCACATGGAGGAACTCCTCGCCCGCGCACGCGCCGCCGACGACGAGGTCGCGCGTGTCGCGGCCGGTGCGTCCCCGGCCGGCGACCCCGACCCGTACAAGGAGCCCCGAGCCGAGGACGCGGACGACGCGGAAGTCGACGAGCCCTCCGGTTCCCGCCAGGCGGACTGACACGAACCGACATGACCCACACTCAGGAGACGTCCCTGTCTGATCTCGATCGTCACGAGGTGTTTCTGCCGCAGGCGGTCGCCGTTCTCGAGAACGCGACGTCGGTGACGATTCTGTGTCACGTCCAACCCGATGCCGACACGATCGGCAGTGGACTTGCCCTGGCGTTGGTGCTCGAGCGCAAAGGGATTCCGGTACAGGTCGCCTTCGGCGCGCCCGACGAACTACCGGAGTCGATGCGCGAACTGCCGGGCACCCACCTGCTGGTGCCGGCGGATCAGGTGCGCCGCAACGTCGACCTGCTCGTGACCGTCGACTGCGGCAGTGCCGGGCGTCTGGGGAAGCTCGCCGACCGGCTCGCGAACGCGGGCGACACCCTCGTCATCGATCACCACCGGTCCAACACCCGCTTCGGTCGCATGAACCTGATCGACGAGTCCGCGGAGTCGACGACCGCTGTCGTGGCACAGATGTTCGACCTGTGGGGTGTGGACATCGACGCCGATCTCGCGCACTGCCTGTATGCGGGACTCGTGACCGATACCGGTTCGTTCCGCTGGGTGCAGCCCGGCACCCACACGCTGGCCGAGAGGCTGCTCGCCACCGGAATCGACGGAGCCCGCATCGCGCGGCGCCTGCTCGACACTCACCCGTTCGGCTGGCTGCCCATGCTGTCCTCGGTGCTCGGATCGGCGACGCTCGTCCCCGACGCAGCGGGAGGGCGTGGACTGGTGTACGCGGTCATCCGGCGGGCCTACATCGGAGACCTCCGCTCGGAGGAGATCGAAAGCGTCATCGATATCGTCCGGACGACGTCCGAGGCCGAGGTCGCCGCCGTCCTCAAGGAGGCGGTGGACGGCACCTGGTCGGTGTCGCTGCGATCGAAGTCCGACGTGGACGTGTCGGTCGTCGCCGGGTATCTCGGCGGCGGCGGTCATCGGTTCGCCGCCGGTTACACGGCCGAGTGCTCTGCGGACGAGATCGTGACCTCGCTCGTCGAGTCGCTCGGCTGAGGTCCGAATTCGTTGGCTGACGTCTCGGAAGTCACGGGCGACGCGACCGCCCGGACGGTGTTCGGGCTGGCGCTGCCCGCGCTCGGTGTCCTCGCTGCCGAACCGATCTATCTGCTCTTCGACATCGCCGTCGTCGGTCGGCTGGGCGCCCTGGCGCTCGCGGGCCTCGCCGTCGGCGGTCTCATCCTCGCCCAGGTCAGCACGCAGCTGACGTTCCTGTCCTACGGCACGACGGCGCGTGCGTCCCGCATGCACGGTGCCGGCGACGAGCGCGGCGCGGTCCGGGAGGGCGTGCAGGCCACGTGGCTGGCACTGGGCATCGGCGCGCTCGTGATCGCGCTGGCCCACCTGTTCGCGCGGCCGGTCACCTCGGCGATCGCCGGCGGCTCCGACATCGCGGCGGCCGCCGAGGGCTGGCTGCGGATCGCGGTGTTCGGGGCCCCGCTGATTCTCGTCGCGATGGCGGGCAACGGGTGGATGCGCGGCGTGCAGAACACGGTGCGGCCCCTCCGTTTCGTGATCGCCGGTCTCGCCGTGTCGGCCGTGGCCTGCCCGGTGCTGGTGCACGGATTGTGGGGCGCGCCGCGGCTGGAACTCGAGGGTTCGGCGGTCGCGAACGTGATCGGTCAGGCGGTGTCCGCGAGCCTGTTCGTCGGAGCGCTGGTGGTCGAGCGGGTGCCGTTGCGTCCGCGGTGGCACGTCATGCGCGCCCAGATGGTGCTCGGCCGGGATCTGATCCTGCGGAGCCTGGCCTTCCAGGCGTGTTTCCTCTCGGCTGCCGCCGTCGCGTCCCGGTTCGGTGCCGCGGCGGTCGCCGCGCACCAGGTGGTGCTGCAGCTGTGGAACCTCGTCGCCCTCACCCTCGACTCCCTGGCGATCGCCGCACAGGCGCTGGTCGGTGCCGCGCTGGGCGCCGGACACGCCAAGGGCGCCACGCGACTGTCGTGGCGCATCACCCGATGGTCCACGATCTTCGCGACAGGGCTCGCCCTGATCTTCGCCCTCGGCCACGGGGTGATCCCCGAACTGTTCACCTCCGATCAGGCCGTGCTCGACGAGATGGCGGTGGCGTGGTGGTTCTTCGTCGCGATCATGCCGGTCGCCGGAGTCGTGTTCGCCCTCGACGGGGTGCTGCTCGGGGCCGGTGACGTCGCCTTCCTCCGGAATGCCACGCTGTCCTGCGCGTTGGTCGGATTCCTCCCACTGATCTGGCTGTCGATGCTGCACGACTGGGGCCTGGCGGGAATCTGGACGGGTCTCACGGTGTTCATAATTCTTCGGATGCTCGCGGTCGTGTGGCGCGTCGGAACGGGCCGCTGGGCAGTGGTCGGGTCCGACCTGCAGACACGACACGGATCGGACAGCGATCCGGCGGCGGAACACGATCGGAAAGGTGGTTGACGTGGCACCCAAACTGATGGCGGTGAGCGACGTCCATGTGGGGCACCGGGGAAACCGCCCGATCACCGAGGACATCTATCCCGACTCGCCCGAGGACTGGCTGATCGTCGCGGGCGACGTCTCGGAGAAGACCGACGACATCCGGTGGGCGCTGAAACTCCTGCGCAGTCGTTTCGCCGAGGTCATCTGGGTCCCCGGCAACCACGAACTGTGGACGACGGCGAAGGACCCGGTGCAGATCCACGGCGCCGCCCGCTACGACTACCTGGTCACCATGTGCCGGGAGATCGGCGTCATCACCCCCGAGGACCCGTTCCCGGTGTGGGAGGCCGAGGACGGCCCGATCACCCTGGTCCCGATGTTCCTGCTGTACGACTACACGTTCCTGCCCGACGGTGCCACCACCAAGGAGGAAGGTCTCGCGATCGCGCGCGAGAAGAACGTGGTGGCCACGGACGAGTTCCTGCTGTCGAGCGAACCCTACGGAACCCGGGATGCCTGGTGTCGCAGCCGCGTCGAGGCGACGAAGGCCCGGTTGGACGCCCTGCCCACGGGCACCCGCACCGTGCTGATCAACCACTTCCCGTTGGTGCGTCAACCGACGCAGGTGCTGTGGTACCCGGAGTTCTCCCTGTGGTGCGGTACCGAACTGACCGCGGACTGGCACACCCGGTACAACGCCGTCTGCGCCGTGTACGGGCATCTGCACATTCCGCGCACCACCTATTACGACGGGGTGCGGTTCGAAGAGGTGTCGCTGGGCTACCCGCGGGAGTGGCAGCGGCGGGGACTCCCGGACCGCCTCCTGCGGCAGATCCTCCCGGTGCCGGAGTACCCGCCGGGAACACTGAACAAGTGGGGCGGCCACTTCAAGGTGACCCCCGAACAGGAAGCCGAAGTGGAGAAGATGCGGGCGAGGGGGGCCCTGTGATCGAGAGAATTCTGCCTGCCGGAGTGGTGTCGTCGGAATTGTTCGACGATCCGCCGGGCCTGCGTCCGCACCCGCAGGAGGAGGCGCTCATCGGCAGGGCGGTGGAGAAGCGGCGCCGCGAATTCACCACCGCACGTCATTGCGCCCGCCTGGCGATGACGAAGCTGGGCGTGGACCAGGCCCCTGTTCTGCGGGGCGACAAGGGGTCCCCCGTGTGGCCGCGCGGCGTGGTCGGAAGCCTCACCCACTGCGACGGTTACCGCGGCGCGGTGCTCGGCTACGCCATGCAGGTGCGGTCCGTGGGGATCGACGCCGAACCGCACGAGGCGCTCCCCGACGGTGTGCTGGACGCGGTGAGCCTGCCCGCCGAACGCGACTGGCTGTCGGGCGCGGCGGACTCCGGGCTGTGGCGCTCCGCCACCGGCGGTCCCGTGCACCGGGACAGGCTGCTGTTCTGCGCCAAGGAGGCGACGTACAAGGCGTGGTTCCCGCTCACCGCCCGGTGGCTCGGGTTCGAGGACGCGCACATCACGTTCGAGGCGTCCGGGGACGGCACAGGCACGTTCCATTCGGATCTCCTGATCTCCGGAGAGACGGTCGACGGCCCACCGCTGGCGTCGTTCGACGGACGGTGGATGGTGTCCGACGGCCTGATCATCACCGCCATTGCGGTGCACTGATTTCGGTGCGGTGACGAGGGCTGGCAGAATCGGGCCTCGTGTCTGCACGTGAAAAGCCCTCTTCCGGTCTCGTCGGCGCCGGACTGCTCATCGTCGACAAGGATGCGGGCGTCACCAGCCACGACGTGGTGGCCCGGTGCCGCAAGCTGCTCGGCACCCGGAAGGTCGGGCACGCGGGCACTCTCGACCCGATGGCCACCGGGGTGCTGGTGCTCGGTGTGGAGCGGGCAACGAAGCTGCTGGGGCTCCTCGCACTGACCACCAAGGCGTACACGGCCACGATCAGGCTGGGTCAGGCCACCACGACCGACGACGCCGAGGGCGAGGTCGTGGCGTCGGCCGATGCGTCCGGCGTGACGGACGAGGAGATCGCCGCGCAGGTGCACACCCTCACCGGAGACATCCAGCAGATCCCGTCGAGCGTCAGCGCCATCAAGGTCGACGGCAGGCGCGCGCACGCACTGATCCGTGCGGGCGAGGAGTTCGAACTCGCTCCCCGCTCGGT
>NZ_JBFUGT010000291.1:0-8116 GCF_056402775.1 Rhodococcus sp. P3_B8 | reverse complement strand
TTCTCGGACAGCAACGTCGTGTCGTCGAGATGGATGGAGGGCGGTTCCGGCATGTAGAGGCCGAGTCCGTGACCGAATCGCCCGAATCCTACGTCGCTGGGATCGAGATCGGTTGCTGCACCGATGGTCTTGCAAAGGTCACTGGCCGTGGTCGTCGCAGTGACACTCGCGATTGCCTCGCGTAGTCCGGTCAGGGCACGACGGTATCCGGCCGACTGTTCCGGCAGCGGTGTTCCGACGGTGTACATGCGGCAGAAGTCGGCCCAGTAGCCGTCGACGAGGACGCCGCCGTCCACGTAGAGGACGTCTCCGCGTTCCCACTCACGGTTGGTCGGAGCGCCGAAGAGGCCGCGCTCGACACCGGCGACGACATTGACGTATCCGAGTGCGTGAGCACCGGCATCGAAGGCTGCCGAGGCGAAGCGCTGGTGGATCTGCCGCTCGGCCAGCCCGGGCTCGAGCTGGGGCTTGAGCGCTTCGAGTGCCGATCCGAGGACGTCGGCTGCGTGGACCAACCGCTCGACTTCCCATTCGGACTTGTTCAAACGGGTCCGCCAGACCAGCTCTGAGGCGTCGACGCACCGCTGGTCGAGTCCGGGTGCGAGATCGGTGACCTGGGCAATCGGCGGGAATGCCGCGCGGTAGCCGTCGACCGCGATGGTGCCCTCGGCGCCGAGTTCCTTCAGCGCCGCCAGCAGCGCCTCGCCGGCGGCAGGCCCGAACTGGACGAGCCCGTCCGGCAGATACATCCCAGCGGGTACGGTCCGCAACTCGACGTAGTCGCGGACGATGACTCCGGGCACCCGCTCGGCAACGGCATCGGCCTCGGTTTCGGCGACGATCATCAGGAGCTCGTTCTCGGTGAGCACGGCGATGATCGGGCGGCTGAAGTTGGACCACGTCGAGGTGGTGTACCCCGTCAGATACGTGACGGTGCTCTCGCGCGTAGCCACCAACGCGGCCGCCCCCGCTTCTGCGAGGCCTTTACGAAGAAGTGTGTGGCGGCGTGTCAATTCCTCGGTCAAAGACATGGTTCGGACTCCTGACGGACGGGATGCGCACCAGAATGGTGCAATGATTGTTGAACAAAACAAGTGTAGCATCGGTCACGTTGCGATCGCGAGAGCCACGCAATATTTGTTGAACAAAAACTTACTGAGACACCTGGAGGACCTGCATGAACAGTCATTCGGTGCAAGCCGGGCGAACCGGCCATCGAGCACCACTGATGGTCGACAAGAACCGGTTGTGGGGCTCCCTGCGCGAGCTGGCCCTGATCGGTGCGTACGACGACGAGGCCACCGGGTTGCAGGGCGTCAACAGGCTCGCTCTGACCGACGAGGATGCTGCGGCGCGGAACCTGGTCACCTCCTGGATGAAGGCGGCCGGACTCGAGGTCCGCGTGGATCGGATGGGGAACATCTTCGGTCGCCGTGCCGGACGACGGGACGATCTGGCACCGGTGATGACCGGCTCCCACATCGACTCGGTCGCCACGGCAGGCGCGTTCGACGGTTGCCTCGGTGTGCTCGGAGCGATCGAGGTCATCCRATGCCTCGAAGAGAATGCAGTGACCACTGAACGCCCGATCGAAGTCGCGATCTTCACCGAAGAGGAGGGTGTCCGCTTCGGTACCGACATGCTCGGTAGCGCCGTAGCGTCCGGCCGGCTGCCGCTGGACTACGCCTACAACCTCACGGACAGCTCCGGGCGCCGGCTGGAGGACGAACTCGAGCGCATCGGCTTCAAGGGTGAGGCGGACGTGCTGACGAGCCCGCCGCACGCCTATGTCGAGTGCCATATCGAACAGGGCCCGATCCTGACCAAGGAGGGCTTCGACGTCGGAGTCGTGACCGGTGTTCAGGCCATTTCCTGGCTCAAGCTCGTCTTCCAGGGCCAAGCCGCCCATGCCGGCGCGACACCGACGCCGCTTCGCGTCGACGCGGGCCTGGCCGCTGCCCAGACGATCGTCCACGCCCGCGAGCTCGTCGACTCCGGCCGGTACGGCGAGCTGCGCGCCACCGCAGGCGGCCTCACGGTGACTCCTGGTCTGCCCAACGTCATTCCAGGGTCAGCGGAGATCGTCTTCGACATCCGCCATCCCGAGACCGAGCAGGTCTCCCGCGCGGAGGCGGCACTCGCGGAGTACGTCAAGACTCTGAGCGCCGCCTACCCGGGACTTCTGGTCGAGACCTCCCACATGGCCAGGACCAGGGATGTCCCCTTCGACCCGCGAATCCAGGACTCCATCGCACACTCGGCCGAGGCGCTCGGCTACCGATATCGGCGACTGATCTCCGGGGCCGGACACGATGCCCAGGAGATCGCCGCCCTCTGCCCCACGGCCATGGTGTTCGTCCGGGGCGAGTACGACGGCATCAGCCACAACCCGCGGGAGTACTCCAGCCCCGAAGCCTGCGAGCAGGGCGTCAACGTACTCGCACGCACCCTCACCACGCTGGCGAACGGGACGGACTGACACACCAGCGCACCCTCGCGCGACGTCCGTCGCGCAACTGGAACGGCGCCCGTGACCCCTGGTCCACGGGCGCCGTTTTACGTGGTCGTAGCACGCCGGTAGCCGTCCAGAATTGTTCAACACACATGGTTTCGTTTGTGCGATCGATAATCGGCCCATGCTCGCCGGTAGCCGTTGCCGAACAGGGGTTGACAGTTTTGTTCAACAAAATGTAGCTTTCTTTTCAGCGCGTACGTGACTTCCACCACAGATCACAACTAGGAGTCCGACTAATGACCTCTGGACCACAAACCACATCGAGGTCCGGGCAGGATGACGCCGGCACAGGATCGAGCATCGACGATCTGCCGCTGACGTCCTTTCACCGCCGACTCACCTTCTACTCCGCCGGAGGACCTTTCCTGGACGGCTACGTCCTGGCGATGATGGGCATCGCACTCACCCAGATCACCCCGGCCTGGAACCTGTCGGGTGCCTGGCAGGGCCTGATCGGAGCCTCCGCACTCATCGGGCTCTTCCTGGGCGGTCTGCTCGGCGGTTACATCACCGACCGAGTCGGCCGTCAGACGATGTACACCCTGGATCTACTGCTGGTCGCGGCGTGCTCGGTCGGTCAGTTCTTCGTCGAGGGCCCGATTCTGCTTCTCATCGCTCGCCTCCTTCTCGGGATGGCTGTCGGCGCCGACTACCCGATCGCCACATCGCTGCTCGCCGAGTTCGCCCCCCGCCGCAAGCGGGGAAGCCTACTGGGCTGGCTCACCGCGATGTGGGCCGCCGGTAGCGCCGCAGCGTTCGTCATCGGCGAATGGCTGATCCACCTGGTCGGTGACGAAGCCTGGCGCTGGATGCTGCTGTCCCCGGCCATTCCGGCCGTGGCGCTCGTGTTCGCACGGTGGGGCACACCGGAATCTCCGCGTTGGCTCGCTTCCCAGGGCCGGATCGACGAGGCGAATGCAGCTCTGCAGAAGGTGTTCGGACCCACCGCCAAGCTCGACGACATTCCCGACGACGAGGCGAAGCCGGCAACACTGGGCAGCCTGATGCGCGGGGTGTATCTGCGCCGGATGATCTTCATCTCGGTGTTCTGGACCTGCTCGATCCTCCCGATCTATGCCATCTACGCCTTCGGCCCGGCAATGATCGACGCGTTCGGACTTGGCGAGCCAGGTCAGGCAAATCTCGGAGAGGCGGGCATCGGCCTGTTGTTCCTGCTGGGCTGCCTCGCGGCCACCCTGCTGGCGAACCGACTCAACCGCCGCACACTGCTCATCTGGCCGTTCGCCATCTCGACCGTCGCCTTGCTGGGACTTGGGCTCGCCGGAACGGCATCCACGCTGACCATCGCAGTACTCTTTTCCGTCTATGCAGTCGCAATCGGCGGACCCACCATCCTGCAGTGGGTCTACCCGAATGAGCTGTTCCCCACCGAAATTCGTGCGACCGCCGTGGGACTGGGCACCTCGATCAGCCGGATCGGTGCCGCACTGGGTACGTTCCTCACACCGATCGGCCTCCAAACGTTCGGCATCGGGACCACGCTCCTGATCGCCGCAGCGATCAGCGCGACCGGGGTGATCGTGTCGTACTTCATGGCCCCGGAAACCCGGAACAAGAGCCTGAGCGAGACCAGCGGGGGCTGACGCCCACCCGCGCACCACCGTCGTTGCCGGATCCACCGCGAAACACGCTCCGCGGTATCGCCCGGGATTCGCCACTCGACCGCAGGAGATGATCGGTGATCCGGGACGGTCGAACCCGTTCATGAGCCCGTTCGGCGCGAGCTGCGCCGGACGGGCTCTCGGCAACAACCGGGACACCCCACTGGAACGGGCGCGCAGCACATCAGTCCCGACCTGGTGGTTGCCGACAGAACGCAACTTTCATGAGRGGGACGAATGATGCTGCAGGTGAACCGGCTTCGCCTACTCTGCGAACTCCACCGCAGAGGCACCCTCGCCGCGGTGGCCAGTGCCCTGTCCTACAGTCCGTCGGCAGTCTCCCAACAGCTCCGCCAACTCGAACGCGAAGTGGGCGCAATCCTGCTCGAGCCAGTCGGACGCGGCGTGCGGCTGACCGAGCAAGGCCTCATCCTCGTCGAGCACGGCAATCGGGTCCTCGGCCTGCTCGAACAAGCCGAAGCGGAGGTCGTAGCCTCCCTCGGCCAGATACGCGGGACTGTGAGAGTCGCGGCCTTCCAGACGGCAGCACTAGCGCTGGTTCCGGGCATGCTCGCGGAGTTACGCAATCGGCATCCCCTCGTCGACGTGGAGTTCACCCAGGGGGAGCCGACCGAGACGGTGCCCGCGCTGGCATCGGCGGAGTACGACCTCGTGATCATCGAAAGCTACCCCGGGTACCCCCCACGGATTCCGGAGGGGATGCATGTCGACAAGTTGATGACGGACCCACTCTGGCTGGTGATCCCAGATGCGATCGCGTCGACGATCGACCCGGAATATGACGTGATCGCCCAGCTCTCGGGCGCCAAGTGGGCGATGGAGCTGGCAGAGTCGGTGCCGGGAATGTGGATTCGGGATCAGTGCCGACGGGCAGGGTTCAGCCCGTCGATCATGTGCAAATCCGAGGACCTGCTAGTGCACCGCCACCTGGCAGAGGAAGGCCTCGTTGTCGCGGTACTTCCCGGACTGGCCCTGCATCACCTGGATTCGTCTACTGTCAGATACCCTGTCGGCCCCGAGCTGACCTGTCGCGAGGTACAGGTGGCGACTCGGTCCACGGCCCGCGCCAGCCCGGCCATATCCGCTGTGCACGACGCTCTCATCCGCAGCGCACAGTCCTTCACACACGAAATGCCCGCGTAGTGTCGCGGGCATTTCGTGTGTGAGGGCAGTAAACGGAAATACGATCAGCACTGCCGGCCGTGAGAGACGAACACCCCCGAATCCGTGAAACAACACGGACCTCGATCGAGCTACCCGACGCAACCAGGGGATCGGCGGCGCGAGTCTCTACCGTCGACGGCGCGGGGAGAGATTGGACGCCCACCCCACGCCGGCTGGCACGAGTGCAAGCCGGCGTGGGGTGGCACTTACCCCGATTCAGGAAACCTCGACGACGAGTTCGACCTCGACCGGTGCATTCAGCGGCAGTTCCGCCATCCCCACCGCAGAGCGGGCGTGCTCGCCGCGTTCACCGAAGATCTCGAGAAGCAGATCGCTGGCACCGTTGATCACAGCAGGCTGACCGGTGAATCCGTCCGCGGAGGAAACGAACCCGACGACCTTCACGATGCGGATCGAGTCCAGATCGGCAAGCGCCGAGACCGCGGCGAGGGCATTGAGTGTGCACAGTCGCGCGAGCTCTGCGGCCTCGTCGGTCGATACTTCGGCGCCCACCTTGCCGGTCCCGGCCAGACCGCCTTCCGAGAGCGGGAGCTGGCCGGAGGTGAAAATGAGGTTTCCCGCGCGAACAGCAGGCACGTAGCTGGTGACCGGTGCCGCCGGTGTGGGCAACTTCAGTCCCAGTTCGGCCAGTCGCTCCAGGGTTCGATCATGACGGGAAACATCGGTTGTAGCGGTCATGTACTTCCTCTCGGGATTCGATGTGAGTTCAGCTCAGCACAGCGTCGCTGTGGCTGCGCTGCACTGGTGTCGGGCGGGTGGAACCGTCGTGGACGGGCTTATGGTTCAGCGGTTGTCGAGGGGGTTGGCCGCGAGTCCTTCKGTGCTGACGAGCACGATCACCGACGTGGTGTCGAGATCGAGCGCGGCGCGGCGTGCAGGGTCGGTGAGTGCGGCACGAACGCCGGCGAGGGATGCCGCACCGCACGGACCGGCATCTTGGCCCAGTGCTGCAAGGTCAGCGACCGCCGTGCGGGACTCCTGATCAGTGACGCTGATGGCGGCGTCGAGGCCGTTGAGGAGGGACGGCCAGCCGATGGTGGAGGGGGTGCCGCAATTCAGTCCAGCCATGATGGTGGGGGATTCGATCTCGACGCTCGTGATCTCACCTGCGAGCAGGGAGGTGGCCACGCATGCTGCCGTCACTGGTTCCACGCTCAACAGGCGTGGACGTGTGACGCCGCTGCGGTAGTGATCGACCATCGCCTGCGCCAAAGATCCGACTCCGACCGGGCAGGCGACGAGATCGGGAGTCAGTCCGAGCGTGCCGAGAGACTCGTCGACCTCGGCGAACAACGTCGTGTAACCGTCGATAATCCATTGGGGGACATCGACATACCCCTCCCAGGAGGTGTCCTGGACCAAGAAGTCCAGCGGACGCGACTTGGTCGATTCGCTGGCGAATGCGACGACCTCGTCGTAGCTCGAATYGAGTGAGATCAACTCTGCGCCTTCCTCCACAATCGCGTCTGCGGCGGATTTGCTCACACCCTCTGGAATGTAGATGCGTGCCGACACCCCGAGCAAGGATGCCATTCTGGCGACCGCGCGCCCGTGATTGCCGTCAGTGGCCGTCACCAGGGTCACATCATGCGGATTGGTCAGAACCTTCGCCAGACTGTCCGCCAGCACGGGCAGCGTCGCGGACCGCGGGTCCAGGTCCAACCACCGGCTCACTGCTCGGCAGGTGGCCCACGATGCTCCGAGGATCTTGAATGCAGGAAGGCCCATCCGGTTCGACTCGTCCTTGAGGAACACCCGCCCGACCGAAAGTTCGTGCGCGAGGGAAGGCAGTTCTGTCAGCTGAGTGGGCGTGTATCCGGCGATCGTGCGGTGAAACTGAAGTGCTGATCCCGGCGGTGTAGGTCGCCACGCCCGCGCAGATGGATTCGCATACCAATGAGCCTCTTGAGTTGAAGACATGAAATACATCGTCAGGCGCGGAGTCATGCAGGTCCAGCGACTCTTTCCGTTTGGTAGACGTCAGGATTTGTAACGAATACATGCAGTCTGACGCAAACCTCGACGGACGCCTCCATGGGCAGTCGCGCAAGCTCTGGGGGGACTGGAGCAGGAGGTACGCACCTTCTGAACGGCTTTCTCTTCCTGGACGGAGGCATCACTGACCACGTACTAATGGGAGATATCAGGTCCGGCCGGTCCGGCAAACGCGGCAGCTGGTGGCCGCAAGTGGATGAGCACTCCTCACGAGTGGACTCTGTGTCGAGTCCTAGCGTCAGATCTTGCCTCCACCGGCGTGCCAGGAGGTCTGCGATCGCTGATGGGATGTCGTGCCCGACCTGCATCAGCTCCCGGTGCCGGCTCAGGTCTTAGGTGCAACGCCGCTGATACAGGTTCCGTCGGATACAAGAGGATGACCGTTGCCCACCTCGGGGCTGTGTGCTGCCCGAGGTGGGCGCGGGACCGCCGAAGCTGTGCTTCGCCCGGACACCGGGACGGGTGGAACGGCAGGTTAGATCGTGTGGGTTTTGGTGGTCCAGGCGCGGGTCTGTTCGCTGAGACTGAAGCCGAGTCCGGGTCGGTTGGGCACGATCATCCGGCCATTGCGGACCTCGAGCTTCTCGTTGAACATCGGCTCGAGCCATTCGAAGTGCTCGAGCCACGGCTCGGTCGGGTAGGCAGCCGCAAGGTGCAGATGGATTTCCATTGCGAAGTGCGGAGCCAGGCTCAATCCTTTATGTGATGCGAGGGAGGCGATCTGCAGGAACGGGGTGATGCCGCCGGCCCGGGGCGTCGGGCTGAACGAAGTCGGAGG
>NZ_JBFUGT010000290.1:0-8158 GCF_056402775.1 Rhodococcus sp. P3_B8 | reverse complement strand
GCGAGCGTGGGCCAGCTGGCGCTGGCCCACGCCTGGGGCACGTCGTTCGCCCGGTACGGCCGCACCGTCGGGCAGGTGCTGCTCACCGCGGACGACATCGCCCGCCGCGCGCAGCACCGCAACGCGCAACGCACCCTCGACCGTCTGCGCGCGCTGCACGCGGTCGCGATCGTCAACGAGAACGACACCGTCGCCACGGCGGAGCTGCGATTCGGTGACAACGACCGGCTCGCGGCGCTCGTCGCGCACCTGGTCGGCGCCGATGCCCTGGTCCTGCTGTCGGATGTCGACGGGCTGTACGACGGCGACCCCCGCAAGGGCAATGCCACGCTGATTGCCGAGGTGAACAGCCCCGAGGATCTCGACGGGGTGGTCGCGGGCTCGGGCGGCGCTCTCGGCACCGGCGGGATGGCGTCCAAGCTGTCGGCAGCGCGCCTCGCGGCCGATGCCGGCGTGCCGGTGCTGCTCGCCGCCGCCTCGGACGCCGGGGCAGCGCTGCGGGACGCCGGGGTGGGGACGGCGTTCGCGGCCCGGCCGTCGCGGTTGTCGGCGCGCAAGTTCTGGGTACGCCACGCCGCGGACGAGCAGGGGATCCTGCACATCGACGAGGGCGCTGTGCGTGCCGTCGTCACCAAGCGGCGGTCGTTGCTGCCCGCGGGGATCAGCGCGGTGTCGGGAAGGTTCTACGGCGGCGACGTCGTGTCGCTCCTCGGCCCCGACGAGCGTCCCGTGGCCAGGGGAGTGGTGGCCTACGACTCGGCGGAGATCAGCGACATCCTGGGCAAGTCGACCCAGGAACTGCCCGCGGAGATGCAGCGTCCCGTCGTTCACGCGGACGATCTGGTGCCGCTCTGACGGTCACGCGGGCAGCGCGGAGGACGCGTCGAGCAGTGCGGTGAGTGCTTCCGAACAGCCGGCGTGGAGCGTGAGGGTGGCGAACTCGTCGCCGCGCGTGGTGCCCCTGTTGACGATCACGATGGGGATTCCGCGTTTGGCGGCGTGCCGGACGAACCGCAGTCCCGACATGACGGTGAGCGACGAGCCGGCCACCAGGAGTGCCTCGGCTTCGTCGACCACGTCGTAGGCGGCGGCGACCCTCGGTTTCGGGACGGATTCGCCGAAGTACACGATGTCGGGTTTGAGCAGACCGCCGCACGTCTCGCAGTCGACCATCCGGAAATGCTCGGTGCTGGTGATCACCGCGTCGGCGTCCGGTGCGATCTCCACTCCCTGTGCGGCAGCGACGGTTTCGGCGAAACCGGGGTTCGCGCGCTCGAGCCGGTCGGCGAGCGTGGCCCGCGAGATCAGGGTGCCGCACGTCAGGCACCGGACCTGGGCGTACGTGCCGTGCAGGTCGATCACCCGGCGACTGCCTGCCTTGGTGTGCAGCAGGTCGACGTTCTGGGTGATGACGGCACTCGCGGCACCCGCCCGCTCGAGCCCCGCCAGGGCGCGGTGGCCGGTGTTGGGCCGGGCGGCGTCCATGTGGCGCCAGCCGAGGTGGTTCCGCGCCCAGTAGTGGCGGCGGAAATCGGGATCACCGGTGAACTGCTGGTACGTCATGGGATTGCGCGGTGGCGAATCCGGACCCCGGTAATCGGGGATCCCGGAATCCGTCGAAATGCCGGCGCCGGTGATCACACACAGGCGCCGGCCACCGAGTACGTCGATCAGTCGGGCGAACACGCACTCCAGGGTAGCGCCGGCTCAGTACCCGACGACAGGATCGATCAGAGCGGTGAGATTCTCACCGGCGACGAAGCGGGTGACGTTCAGCGCGACGTGCTCGGCGAATGCCGGGGGGCGCACCGACGGCGGGTTGGAATCGTGGGGGGTGATGATCACGTTGGGCAGATCCCACAGCGGGTGGCCGTCGGGAAGCGGCTCGGGATCGGTGACGTCGAGTCCCGCTCCGCCAATCGTGTTGTCCCGCAGCGCTTTCACCAGTGCATTGGTGTGAACGAGCGAGCCGCGCGCGACGTTGATCACCCACGCGGTCGGCTTCATCTGCGCGAATTCCGCCGCCCCGACCAGATGGTGCGTGGCGTCGGTGGCGGGAGCCCCGATCACGAAGTGATCCGCGCGGGCCCACACCTCGCCCAGGCGGGTGGTGGGAAGCGTCTCGATCGCGCCCGGCACCGGGCTGCCGGAGCGATTGACCGCGATGACGTCGGCCCCGACGCCCGCGAGCATCGGGATCAGTGCCCGGCCGATTCCGCCGGCACCCACGATGGCCACGGTGGTGCCCCGTAGGGTGCCGATCTTCGAATAGAACTCCTGCTGCCRCCAGGTCTTCGCCTCGAGGTGCTCCGGGAGTGCCCGCACCCCGGCCAGCAGCAGCGTCAGCGCGTGCTCGGCGACGGTGGCGGCGAACGCGCCCGCCGCCGACGTCCACAGCACGGTGGTGTCGGGTCTGATCACCTTCGCGGCGAACCACTCCTCGACACCCGCGGAGTTCAACTGCACCCAGCGGATGTTCTCGGGAAGCGGGTCCGGGAACCCGATCGGACCCGTGGTCCAGACCAGGGCGTCCGCGGAGTCGAGGGGGGCCACACGGGCACCGCCCCGGCGCACCGCATCCTCGAGGAGCGGGTCCGGGGCGGGTCCGATGGCTATAGCTGGAACAGCAGCGTCGTCGGCCATGGGGTCGAACTTACGCGGGAACCTCGATCAACGGGTAGACACCGTTTTCGTCGTGGACCTCACGCCCGGTGACGGGCGGGTTGAAGACGCACAGCATGCGCATTTCGGTGTCGGGCTCGACACGGTGACGCTCGTGACCGTTGAGCAGGTACATCGAACCGGGGCCGAGTTCGTAGACCTTGTCGTTGTCGAGGTCGATCAACTTGCCGGTTCCCTCGACGAGCCAGACGGCCTCGACGTGGTTGGCGTAGTGGAACTCGTTGACCGAGCCCGCTTTGATCGTGGTCTCGTGGAACGAGAAGCCCACTTTGTCGCCGCCGAGGATGATGCGCTTGCTGCGCCAGTTTCCGTCCTCGCTGGTGATGTCGCGCTCGGTGTCGGTGATTTCTGCGGTGGTACGAACGATCATGTGAGTGTCAGTCCTCTCTCTAGCTGCAAACCTTGCCGGTGGCGTCGGCGAGAATCGCGAGTCCGTGGTCCAGTTCCTCGTCGGTGATGGTGAGCGCCGGCAGGAGCTTGACCACCTCGTCCGACGGTCCGGAGGTCTCCGCGAGCAGGCCCTCGTCGAAGGCGAGCTTGCAGACCTTGCCCGCGTTCTCCGGCTCGTCGAACACGAGACCCTGGACGAGGCCGCGACCGCGGGTGGAGACGGACCCGTCGAACTGGTTCGCCAGATCGGTGAACGCCTGGTGGATCTTCTCGCCCTTCTTCAGCGTCGACTTGTGAAGGGTGTCGTCGGACCAGTAGTGGTCGAGGGCCACCTTCGACGTGACGAACGCCGGGTTGTTGCCGCGGAACGTGCCGTTGTGCTCGCCCGGGCCCCACACGTCGAGCTCACGCTTGAACAGCGTCAGCGCCATCGGGAGGCCGTAGCCGCTGATCGACTTCGACAGGCAGACGATGTCCGGGGTGATGCCGGCGACCTCGAAGGAGAAGAACGGTCCGGTGCGTCCGCAGCCCATCTGGACGTCGTCGACGATCAGCAGGATTTCGCGCTCGGCGCACAGGTCCGCGAGGGCGCGCAGCCACTCTGCGCGGGCGACGTTGACGCCGCCCTCACCCTGCACGGTCTCGACGATCACAGCGGCCGGACGGTTCAGGCCACTGCCCGAGTCGTCGAGCACGCGGCGGAACCAGTGGAAGTCCTCGGTGACGCCGTCGAAGTAGTTGTCGAACGGCATCGGGGTGGCGTGCACCAGCGGGATTCCGGCGCCGGCGCGCTTCATCGAGTTACCGGTGACCGACAGGGCGCCGAGCGTCATGCCGTGGAAAGCGTTGGTGAAGTTGATGATCGACGAACGACCCGTCACCTTGCGCGCCAGTTTCAGTGCGGCCTCGACCGTGTTGGTGCCGGTGGGGCCGGGGAACTGGACCTTGTAGTCGAGACCGCGGGGTTTGAGGATCTTGTCCTGGAAGGTCTGGAGCAGGTCGCGTTTGGCCACGGTCGACATGTCGAGACCGTGCGTGATGCCGTCGCTGACGATGTAGTCGACGAGCGCCGACTTCAGTACCGGGTTGTTGTGGCCGTAGTTCAGCGAACCGGCACCGGCGAAGAAGTCGAGGTAGTCGCGACCGTTCTCGTCGCGGATCCACGATCCGGACGCCGACTCGAAGACGGCGGGCCAGCCGCGGCTGTAGCTGCGAACCTCGGATTCGAGGTTGTCGAAGATGTTCGTATCGAAGTTAGTCATGTTGCTGCATTCCTCCGGGGCATGCTCTTAGCCGATCGTGTACAGATCTTCGGCTTCGTGTCCATCGGGAAAATCGTTAGGGGAGAACAATTCTTGCTTGTTGATCGCCGTATCTCGGCGACGCGCCAATGCTGTGAACAGCGCGATCGAGGCCTCGTTGTCGGGGCTGATCGTCGTTTCGAGATGGGTAATCCCTTCGGGTGCAAGTCGGTCGAGCAGCGCGCTCAGCATGCGACCTGCAATTCCCTTGCCGCGCTGGTCTGCGTCTACGGCGACTTGCCAGACGAACAGCGTCGCTGGGGATTCGGGGCGGATGAAGCCCGATACGAATCCCACGACGCGCTCGTCGACGACTGCGACGACCGACGAGCGGCTGAAATCTCTACACCACAACAGGTATGCGTAGCTCGAATTGAGATCGAGCACTTCCGTGTTCCTGGCGATCTCCCAGAGCCGGACTCCGTCAGTGATCTCTGGACTTCTGAACAACACCGCGTCCGGCGCGGTGGTCGGGATGGCACTCTTCTGAACAGGCGTCATTGGAAATTCGAACCTAACAACCATCCCCTTCGATTTCACGTGCCTCGCGAAATTGGACAGCTCAGGTGGCGGAGCTTTGCAGGTGAGACGTGCAAAGTGATGCTCATCACATTATGTAACTTTTGGGTGAACCGCAAGCGACACACTTCGCCTATTTGAGACTCGCGAGCGCGAAAGGGAGGACCGACGCGGCACCCGCCGCGCGGAGCGTCCGGGCGGCCATCGTGAGGGTCCAGCCGGTGTCCGTGAGGGTGTCGACGAGCAACACCGGTCCGGCGCCGGCAGGAAGGTCGGGGACCTCCCAGGCGTCGACGAGCCCGGCCACCCGGTAGGCGGAGTTGGCCGCGGACACCGGCGGATGCTCCGGGCGCAGCCGCAGAACTCCCAGGTCAGTGAGGCGTCCGACAGCGGCGAGCTGCCCCGCGATCGACGCCGACAGAAGGGGATGGGTGGCGGATTCGACCGCCATGACGGCGGTGGGCCGCTCGGCCCAGTCCCAGGAGGCCAGCACCTGGATGCAGGCCTTCAGGACGGCGTCGGGGGCAGGTCCGTCCGGTTCGTCGAGCAGGGAACGCAGCCGCTGTCCCCAGCCCAGGTCGGACAGCCGGCCCAGGACGCGCCCCGGCTCGGGGCTGTCCGTGATCTTCCCGGACAGCGCCACGCCGAGCTTCGCGAGGCCCGTAGGCCACTGTTTACGGGGCGCCAGGTCCACGCCTGGGCGCTCGAGACGCGTTCTGGTCTGTTGCACCRCCTCGGCGTCCACGGTCGCGTCGTGGCGCACTCCGGTGCAGTTGTCGCACCGGCCGCACTCCGAGGTCCCCGCCGCCAGACCCGGATCGTCGAGCTGCTCGCGCAGGAACGCCATCCGGCACGTGCTGATCCGCTGGTAGTCGATCATCGCCTGCTGCTCCGACTCGCGGGCGCGTTCGAGGCGCTCGTAGCGGTCCGCGTCGTACGTCCAGGGCTCCCCGGTGCCCACCCAGCCGCCGCGCACCCGGCGGATGGCCCCGTCCACGTCGAGCACCTTCAACACCATCTCCAGCCGGGTGCGGCCCAGCTCCACCAGCGGCTCGAGCGCCTGCGTGGACTGCGGCCGGTCGGTGTCGAGGACCTCGATCACCCGGCGTACCACGTGCTCCCGTGGGAACGCCACGGACGCGAAATAACTCCAGATCTGCTTGTCCTCGGATCCGGGCAGCAGGATGACCTCGGCGCGGTCGGTGGACCGTCCGGCACGCCCGACCTGCTGGTAGTAGGAGATGGGGGACGACGGCGCACCGAGGTGCACGACGAACCCCAGGTCGGGCTTGTCGAACCCCATGCCGAGCGCGGACGTCGCAACGAGGGCCTTGACGCGGTTGCCGAGCAGGTCCTGCTCGAGGGTCTCGCGCTCGGCGGCGTCGGTTTGCCCGGTGTACGCGGCGACCGTGTGGCCCTGCTCGGACAGCAGGCTCGCCAGATCCCGCGCCGCCGACACGGTGAGCGCGTAGATGATGCCCGAGCCGGGCAGGCTGTCGAGCTTCTGGGCGAGCCACGCCGCCCGGGCGGTGGCCTCCGGAATCTGCACGACCGACAGGTGCAGCGACTCCCGTTCGAGGCCGCCGCGGAGGACGAGCGTTTCGGCGCCGCCCACCCCGAGCTGCGTGGAGACGTCGGAGACGACGCGGTCGTTCGCCGTGGCCGTGGTGGCCAGCACGGGGATGCCCTCGCCCAGTTCGGCGATCAGTGTGCGGATCCGCCGGTAGTCGGGGCGGAAGTCGTGACCCCAGTCCGACACGCAGTGCGCCTCGTCGACCACGACGAGGCCCGCGTCGGCGGCGAGGGAGGGGAGGACCTGGTCGCGGAAGTCGGGATTGTTGAGACGCTCGGGGCTTACCAGCAGCACGTCCAGTTCGTTGTCGGCAACCCGGGCGTGGATGTCGTCCCACTCGGTGACGTTCCCGGAATTGATGGTGGCGGCGCGCACACCCGCCCGCTCGGCCGAGGCCACCTGGTTCCGCATGAGTGCCAGGAGCGGCGACACGATGACCGTGGGGCCGTGCCCGTGCGCCCGCAGGAGCTTCGCGGCGATGAAGTAGACCGCCGACTTGCCCCAGCCGGTCCGCTGGACGACCAGCGCCCGTCTGCGGCCCACCACGAGCGCCTCGATCGCCGTCCACTGGTCGTCGCGGAGGGTGGCGTGCTCGCCTGCCAGCTCGCGGAGCAGCCGTTCGGCCTCGTCACGGAGTGCGGGTTCGGTGGCGGTCGTCATGCCCCCCATGGTGCACGACACGGGTGACACGGAGGATCCGGGCGACCGCAGGAGCTCGCTCAGGCGGGCAGCGCCGCCTCG
The DNA here is from genome assembly GCF_056402775.1 of Rhodococcus sp. P3_B8. Taxonomy (NCBI): domain Bacteria; kingdom Bacillati; phylum Actinomycetota; class Actinomycetes; order Mycobacteriales; family Nocardiaceae; genus Rhodococcus; species Rhodococcus sp. P3_B8. Next base: position 952 of record NZ_JBFUGT010000290.1, on the reverse strand, counting down.
ATCTCGGCAAGGGTGGGCGACGAGGTGGAGGCGCCTCGGCGGGTGGTGGCGAGCGCGCCCGCCGTGCACGCGAACGGGACGGCGGTCGCGGGCCCGCGTCGCCACGAGACGGCCAGGGCGCCGGCGAACGCGTCGCCGGCCCCGGTCGTGTCGACCACCTCGACCTCGGAGGAGTCGGTGTGGAGCGTTGTGCCGTCGCTGCCCGCGTAGTCCGCGCCCGACGACCCCAGCGTGGTCACGACGTGGGAGACAGCGCCGGTGACCTCGGCGCCGAGTTGCGCCGCCTCGGTCTGATTGACGAGGAGCACGTCGACCAGCTTGACGAGTTCGGCCGGAAGTGGCTGCACTGGTGACGGATTCAACATCACGACGGTGTCGTGTGCCGCGGCGTGTGCCGCCGCGGCAACGACGGTGCCCAGGGGGATCTCGAGTTGGCAGAGCAGGACGTCGGCGTCCGCGACGGCCGCGAGTTCGGCGGGGGTCAGGTCCACCACGGTGCTGTTGGCGCCCGGAACCACGACGATGCTGTTCTCGCCGGCGGCGTCGACGGTGATCGCCGCGATCCCGCTCGGCCCGTCCACCTCACGCAGGTACCGCGTGTCGACCTCGGCGTCCACGAGGGCCTCCCGCAAGTCGAGAGCGAACATGTCGGAGCCGACGGCACCGATGAACGTCACGGCTCCGCCGGCCCTCGCGGCCGCGATCGCCTGGTTGGCGCCCTTGCCGCCGGGGGTGGCGGCAAAGGCGCTGCCCAGGATCGTCTCTCCCGGCGCGGGCAACCGTTCGGTCGCGGTCAGTAGGTCCATGTTGACGCTGCCGACCACGGCGACCCTGGGAGCGGACATACTCCGAGACTAGCCCGCGTCGGCGGCCGCCGTCTCCTGTGCGGGTGCTGCGGATGCGTCGCCCTTGGTGCGGCGGAGGCGCTTCAGGATGCGGCGGGCCTCGGCGT
>NZ_JBFUGT010000289.1:0-8177 GCF_056402775.1 Rhodococcus sp. P3_B8 | reverse complement strand
CCACGCCGGACCGCGTGACAGTCAGCACTCCCCGGCGCGACAAACCGCAGGTCGCATCCGCCACAATTTGCTCTGAGTCCGGGTAAGTACGACAGTGGGTAGGACCCAGTCGGAGGCCGCTCAGGGCACGGTCTACGATTCGATGAGCGCAAGCCAGAGACCGTTCGCCTCGCAGCCCGGGGACGGACGCGCATTCAGGAGGATCAGTGACTGCCGTAGCGCCCCAGCCAGTCCCCGCGATAGCTGCAGCCAGGCCTTACCCGCCGCGGCAGGGACCCAAGGGCTCGTTCATCTTCAAAATGATTACGACCACCGACCCCAAGGTGCTCGGAATCATGTACTTGACGACCTCGATCGCGTTCTTCCTCATCGGTGGTCTCATGGCCCTGATGATGCGCGCCGAGCTCGCTGTGCCCGGTATGCAGTTCTTGTCGAACGAGCAGTTCAACCAGCTGTTCACGATGCACGGCACGATCATGCTGCTGCTGTACGCGACGCCGATCGTGTTCGGGTTCGCCAACTACATCCTGCCGCTGCAGATCGGTGCCCCCGACGTGGCGTTCCCGCGACTCAACGCGTTCAGCTACTGGCTGTACGTGTTCGGCGCGATCATCACGACCGCCGGCTTCATCACCCCCGGCGGTGCCGCGGACTTCGGCTGGACCGCCTACACGCCCCTGACGAGTGCGCTGCACTCCCCGGGCGTCGGCGCCGACCTCTGGGTCATGGGCCTCGCGGTCGCCGGCCTCGGCACCATCCTCGGTGGTGTCAACATGATCACCACCGTCATCTGCCTGCGTGCCCCCGGCATGACCATGTTCCGCATGCCGATCTTCACGTGGAACATCTTCATCACCAGCATTCTGATTCTGCTGGCGTTCCCGCTGCTGACCGCTGCGTTCATGGGCCTGTTCGTGGACCGTCACCTCGGTGGTCACATCTTCGACCCGGCCACCGGCGGTGTACTGCTGTGGCAGCACCTGTTCTGGTTCTTCGGTCACCCCGAGGTGTACATCATCGCGCTGCCGTTCTTCGGCATCGTCTCGGAGATCTTCCCGGTCTTCAGCCGTAAGCCCGTGTTCGGTTACAGCGGCCTGGTCTACGCGACCCTGGCGATCGCCGCGCTCTCCATCGCGGTGTGGGCGCACCACATGTACGCCACCGGCGCCGTGCTGCTCCCGTACTTCTCGTTCATGACGTTCCTGATCGCCGTTCCTACGGGTGTGAAGATCTTCAACTGGATCGGAACCATGTGGAAGGGGCAGTTGACGTTCGAGTCGCCGATGCTGTTCTCCATCGGCTTCCTGATCACGTTCCTCTTCGGTGGTCTGTCCGGCGTCATCCTCGCGAGCCCGCCGCTCGACTTCCACGTCACGGACACCTACTTCGTGGTCGCCCACTTCCACTACGTGGTCTTCGGCACCGTCGTGTTCGCCACGTACGCCGGCATCTACTTCTGGTTCCCGAAGATGACCGGACGCATGATGGACGAGCGTCTCGGCAAGTGGCACTTCTGGACCACGTTCATCGGCTTCCACGGCACGTTCCTCGTCCAGCACTGGCTGGGTAACGAAGGTATGCCGCGTCGCTACGCCGACTACCTGCCCTCGGACGGCTTCACGTTCCTGAACACCTTCTCGACGATCTTCGCGTTCGTCCTGGGTGCCTCGACGCTGCCGTTCATCTGGAACGTCTTCAAGAGCTACCGGTACGGCGAGGTCGTGACCGTCGACGACCCGTGGGGTTACGGCAACTCCCTCGAGTGGGCCACCAGCTGCCCGCCGCCGCGGCACAACTTCACCGAACTGCCGCGCATCCGCTCCGAGCGTCCCGCGTTCGAGCTGCACTACCCGCACATGGTCGAGCGGATGAAGGCCGAGGCGCACGTCGGACCGGGCCACGGTGGCAAGCACGCCAGCACCGTGCTCGAGAAGGAACGCCACGAGCCGCTGACCGTCGGCGACGAAGGCGACCCCGGAACCGACACCGGCCGCTGACACATCAGTTTCGGAAAGGCCCCGCCCCCACACCGGGCGGGGCCTTTCAGTTGGCACAATGGGTGCCGGACAAGCCGCGCGAGCAACATGATCGGAGTACATCGGTGGGTGCAGCTGACACCACTGTCCTGGTGACCGTGACGGGCCCCGACCGACCCGGCGTCACCTCGGTGCTCTTCGGGTCGCTCTCCCGCCACGACGTGAGCCTTCTCGACGTGGAGCAGGTGGTGATTCGTGGGCGACTGACCCTCGGTGTCCTGGTGGCCTGCCCCGAGAACGGGGAAGCGCTGCAGGAGGAACTCGAAGAGGCGATGGCCACCGTCGGGATGTCGGTGGACGTCGAGATCGGTGCCGATCCCGGCAGGCAGTCGCTGTCCACCCACGCCGTGGTCGTGCTCGGTAGTCCGGTGTCGGCTCGCGCACTGCGTTCGGTGGCGCGGGAGATGGCGACCCTCGGGGTCAACATCGACTCGATCCGCGGCGTCGCCGACTACCCGGTGACGGGCCTCGAACTGCTCGTGAGTGCTCCCGGAACCGCGGAGGCGGACAAGAGTCTGCGCACCGTGCTGGCTGAAGTGGCCGTGCGCGAGAACGTCGACATCGCCGTCGAGCGCGGGGGACTGGCTCGTCGCGCCAAACGGCTCATCGTGTTCGACGTCGACTCGACCCTCGTCCAGGGCGAGGTCATCGAGATGCTCGCCGCCCGCGCGGGCGTCGAGGACGAGGTGCGCGCCGTCACCGAATCGGCGATGCGCGGCGAAATTGACTTCACCGAATCCCTGCATCAGCGGGTCGCGACCCTCGCCGGCCTCGACGCCTCCGTGATCGACGACGTCGCGGAAAACTTGGAACTGACACCGGGCGCCCGCACCACCATCCGGACGCTCCGCAGGCTCGGCTTCCACTGCGGCGTGGTGTCAGGAGGTTTCCGGCAGGTCATCGAGGGCCTGGCCCACGAACTGGAACTGGACTTCGTGCAGGCCAACACGCTCGAGATCGTGGACGGCAAGCTCACCGGCCGGGTGATCGGCGACATCGTGGACCGCGCCGCGAAGGCGACAGCGCTGCGGAAGTTCGCCGGACAGGTCGGCGTCCCGATGGAACAGACGGTGGCGGTCGGCGACGGCGCCAACGACATCGACATGCTCAACGCGGCAGGGCTGGGAATCGCGTTCAACGCCAAGCCCGCTCTGCGGGAGGTCGCGGACACCGCTTTGTCGCACCCCTTCCTCGACGCCGTGTTGTTCATTCTCGGGGTTACCCGCGACGAGGTCGAGGCCGCCGACGCGGTGGACGGCGTGGTGCGACGAGTCCCGCTGTCGTGACGGAATCGTGCCGCGACGCGGTTGCCGGGGAGACCGGTGACGACGCCCTGTGGGCGGCGCGTCACGCCGTCCTCGCGGCCGGATACGGCGGCCGGCCGGATCCGGACGACCCGGCGCAGGTTCTCGCCATGCCGATCGTGCTGCACATTCCCAAGGCCGACCCCCCGCCGCGTAGCGCCCTGCTCGAAGCTGCCGCGACCGCGGCGGTGGCGTTGTGCCTCGACTCTCGCGTCGGCCCCGACGAGACCGGCGCGCCCGGACCGTGGCAGGAGGATTACCTCGCCTGGATCGGGTCCCGGATCCGCAAGGTGTCGCGGCGTGCGCGGGGAGCGGGGTGGCGTGCGGCGCAGGAGGTCGACGGAATCACCGTCGACGTCGACGGTGCCCAGGCGCGCGCACTCGTGCCCGTCGCCGTCGGCGCACTCGACCCCCGCATCCGGAAGTTGCAGATCGGCGGCACCGATCTCGACCACGACGACCCCGGGGAGATCCCGGACGGGATTCCGGTGCTGTGGATCAACTCCGCCCTGGACATGACGGTGGGGAAGGCCGCGGCGCAGGTGGGTCACGCGTCGATGCTGCTCGCCGGTGCAATGACCACCGAGCAGGCACGCGCGTGGGCGGCCACCGGCTACCGCTGCGCCGTGCGGGATGCCGACGTCGGACTGTGGGAAGACCTGACCATCGAGGTGGTGCGGGGCAGGGCGGTCGCGGTGCGGGACGCCGGTTTCACCGAGGTGGCTCCCGGATCGATGACCGTGATCGCCTGCCCCTGAGCGTCGACGCATCGTCGGTCCAGTGCCTGTGTCGTGGCTRTGGGATGCGGCAGGATTTCCCGGAACACTGACGGTCATGCTCGCTCGACGCCTGATCGCATTGCTCGCCGGACTGTGGCTGTACGGCTTCTCGATGGCCATGATGATCACCACCGGCCTCGGCCTCGACCCCTGGGATGTGTTCCATCAGGGGGTCGCGGATCGCACACCACTCAGTTTCGGTGCGGTGACCGCGCTGACCGGTGTCGTGGTGCTCGCACTGTGGATCCCGATCCGTCAGAAACCGGGATTCGGCACGATCGCCAACGTCGTGGTCATCGCCGTCTCGGTGGACACGTCGCTCGCGTTCCTCGAACCCGCCGACTCCCTTGTCGTGCGCATCGTGGTGATGCTCGGCGGCGTGGTCCTCAACGCGCTCGCCACCGTGCTGTACATCGGTGCGGGGATGGGTCCCGGACCGAGGGACGGTCTCATGACCGGTCTGGTCGCGCGGACCGGGCTGTCGGTGCGGGTGATCCGCACGTCGATCGAGGTGACCGTGCTGGCCACCGGCTGGTTGCTCGGCGGCACCGTCGGGGTGGGCACCGTCGTCTACGCGCTGGGAATCGGCCCGCTCATCCAGCTGATGATGCGCTTCGGCGGCATCTACCCGACCGCACGGAAGACGAGCAGCGTCGGACCGGACAGTGCGATCGTGGAGTCTCCCGAGATCGGGCCGCCCGGCGCGGGTGCGCCGTCGGGCGATGTCGAGTCGAATTCGGCGAGCACCGTCCCGTAGAACCATTCGGGGCAGCCCAGCGTGATCACGGCGGGTCCGCCCGAGTGGAAGACGAGAAGCCAACTGTCGTCGGTGAGCTGGTGCCCGTCTTCGGTGTGGGAGCGGATGTCGGATCCGTCGATCCACGCCTGGAGGGTGCGCCTGGAGTCGTCGTACCACGCGGGGTCGTCCATCTCCGCGCCGTCGGCGCCGAACCACACGAGGTCGGGATGGCCGGTGGGTGTGCGCCTGCCCTCGAAGAATTCCGGCTGGCGCAGGGCGGGGGAGGCGCGTCGCAGGTCGAGGGCGCGGGTGACGAACGCGGTGAGGGTCGTGTCCCCGGTGCTCCAGTCGAGCGGCCAGGAGTCTTCACGCGGGGTGTCCTCGGGGACGCAGTACGCGTTGTTGTTGCCGCCGAGGGTGTGACCGAATTCGTCGCCGGCCGTGAACATCGGCGTGCCGGTCGACAGCGCGAGCGTGGCCAGGAGCGCACGGACGTGGCGGGACCGCGTCTCGATGATCGACGGATCGTCGGTGGGGCCTTCGACGCCGTGGTCGACGGAGTCGTTGTGATCGGCGCCGTCCCGGTTGTCCTCGCCGTTGGCCTCGTTGTGCTTGCGGACGTACGACACGAGGTCCGCGGCGGTGAACCCGTCATGCGCGGTCACGAAATTGACGGACGCCCACGGCCGCCGGTTTCCGAACACGTCCTCGGAACCGGCCACCCGGGAGGCGAGGTCGCGCACGCCGGTGCCGCCGTTCCAGAACCGTCGAACGGTATTGCGGTACTTGTCGTTCCATTCCGACCACTGGACGCCGAAGTGCCCGACCCGGTATCCGTCCGACGTGGCATCCCACGGTTCGGCGATCAGTTTGCACCGGGAGAGAACGGGATCCGCCGTGATCGCGGAGAAGATCGAAGCGCGGGAATCGAATCGGCCGCCGCCGGGACGGCCGAGAGCGGACGCGAGGTCGAACCGGAATCCGTCGACCCCCATCTCGTGCGCCCAGTAGCGCAGGCTGTCGCCGATCATCCGGACGACGATGGGCGACTGTGCATCGACGGTGTTCCCGCAACCGGTGATATCGATGTCGCGGCCGTCGGAGTCGAGGAGGTAGTAGCCGGGGGCGTCGAGGCCGCGCCAGCTGAGGCTGATGCCGTCGACGCCCTGCTCGCAGGTGTGGTTGTACACCACGTCGAGGATGACCTCGATCCCCGCGGCGTGCAGCGCGTCGACCATCGTGTGGAACTCGGTGATCTCCTCACCCGGCACCACCGCATAGCCCGGGTGGGGGGCGAAGAACGCCGCGGTGGAGTATCCCCAGTGGTTGCGCATGCCCCGCGCGCGCACGGTGGCCTCGGAGACGTACGCCTGGACGGGAAGCAGTTCGACCGCGGTCACGCCGAGGCGGACGAGATGGCCGACGACGGCGGGTTCGGCGAGACCCAGATACGTTCCGCGGTACTGCGGTGGCACGTCGGGGTGCCGTGCGGTGAACGATCCCACGTGAAGTTCGTAGACAACGGTTTCCTCCCACGGCCTTTCGATCCGCGGTCCGCTCGTGCGGGCGTGGTCGGCCGTGACCACCGACAGCGGTGTGTGGCCCAGGCTGTCGACGCGCGACGGGCCGCCGAACGGGTCGCCGTCGTGGGAGACGAGTGCGTCGTGGTCGCCGAGTCTGCCCGTGATGCGGGTCGCCCACGGATCCAGAAGCAGCTTGGCGGGGTTGAGGCGCACGCCGCGTGCGGGGTCCCAGCGTCCGTGCGCGCGGTAGCCGTAGCGTTGTCCCGCACCGACCCCCTCGACGATGCCGTGCCAGATGCCGTACGTTCGCTGGACCAGATCGATCCGCGTCTCGTCGCCGTCCTCGGAAATCAGGCACACCTGTACCAGTTCGGCGTCGGGGGCGTGAACCGCGAACTGCGTTCCGGTGCCACGCACTTTCGCTCCCAGGGGAAACGGTGATCCGGGCAGCCGCAGACTCGGCGGGAGCGACGACATCTCGCCGGGGTGCGAATCGATGTGAGGCGACACGCAACTGATCCTGCCGTGAATGCCCGGAAGATGTGCGGGAAGATGGGTGCGTGCATGAACCTGATCCTGATCTCCTCATCGAATTCGACGACGTTCTCCTCCGCCGCGGGGGCAACACTCTGGTGGGCCCGGTCACCTGGAAGGTGGAACTCGACGAACGATGGGTCGTCCTCGGACCGAACGGGGCAGGCAAGACGTCGTTGCTCCGGATCGCGGCCGCCGAACTGCATCCCACGAGCGGAAGCGCCTACCTTCTGGGTGAAAGGCTCGGCCGCGTCGACATCAACGAACTGCGACCGCGAATCGGACTGTCCTCCTCGGCGCTCGCCAACCGGGTGCCGTCCGAGGAGGTCGTGACCGATCTCGTCGTCTCCGCCGGCTACGCGGTGCTCGGGCGCTGGCGTGAGCGCTACGACGACATGGACACCGACCGTGCCGTCGAGATGCTCGAGAGCCTCGGCGCCGAGCACCTCGCCAAGCGCACGTACGGCACCCTGTCCGAGGGTGAGCGCAAACGCGTTCTCATCGCCCGTGCGCTGATGACCGACCCGGAACTGCTGCTGCTCGACGAGCCCGCCGCCGGTCTCGACCTCGGTGGACGCGAGGAACTCGTCGCGCGCCTCACCGACCTCGCCGCCGACCCCGATGCCCCCGCGACGGTCCTCATCACCCACCACGTCGAGGAGATCCCGCCGGGATTCACTCATGCACTGCTCCTCAAGGAGGGGGAGGCGGTCTCGCAGGGGCTCCTCGATCAGGTCATCACGGCAGAGAACCTCAGCGAGGCGTTCAGCCAGTCCATCAGACTGGACAAGGTCGACGGCCGGTTCTTCGCGCGGCGGACCCGCGTCCCCGGCGCGCACCGGCGGGGCTGAGGACCGGCCGTCACACCCGGGGGACCGACTGCGACCCCCGTCACCCGGCGGCGTAGGTTCCGAGACATGGTCTCGAAGCAAGAGCAGGCGCCCCGCGACAGTACCGACGTGGCACCCAAGGACGCGTCCACGGTCATCCTCATCCGTGACGCCGCGGCAGACGCCGCGTCGCCCGGAATCGAGGTGTTCCTCCTCCGCCGGGTGAAGGGGATGGCGTTCGCCGGCGGCATGACGGTGTTCCCCGGCGGCGGCGTCGACCCGTCGGACGCGGACGCCGAGGTCGACTGGGCGGGACCGTCCGTCGACTGGTGGGCCGAGCGGTTCTCCACCGACGCCGCGCGCGCGAAGGCACTCGTGTGCGCGGCGGTGCGCGAGACGTTCGAGGAATGCGGCGTGCTCCTCGCGGGACAC